>RFHE01000366.1 GCA_003696445.1 Calditrichota bacterium
TAAACGATGGTACGCAAATTCTTAATGTTTTTCACCGTCACGTCATCGATCACAATGTTGTTAAACCGATCGATCCAAATCGTGGAGACATGACGTTTAGAGGGCAATTTTTCGATTTTAACTGCCTCGGGCAATTCCACCTTTAACCCCGTGTACTGCCGAAGCACGGTGGTAACCATAAAGAAGATCAACAGCTGAAAAATAATATCCGGCATTGAGGCAGTTGGGATACCGATTTTCGTTTTGCTCTTTTTTTCGATCTTTATTGCCATTCCGGACCTTCTCTCCTTTGCTGGTTATTTAAACGTTCTCAAGCCTCTTCCGGTTCAGCAATGGAAATACGTTTGGCCCCGGCCTTCTTCAATTGATCCAGTACCTTGATGTAAATATCGTACTTGGTCTTCCGGGCCGTTTTTAGAGAAACGATCAGTTTGTCGTTCTCATAGAGCTTATCCCGAATGATATCGTCCACTTCCTCCAATTGCACTTCCTTGTTGTCCAGCAGGATCTGGCCGGCATCGTTAATCAACAGATTTACAATGTTTTTCTTTTTGATCTTCACCTGCTCCACGTCCATTGGAGGCAGCACCAGATCCAGCCCTTTGTCCACATCGATGGTAGTGGCTACCAGGAAGAAGATCAGCAGGAGAAAGGCGATATCGGCTAGTGAAGCCGAAGGGATTTCGACATCTTCTTTTTCTCGCTTACGTAAAGCCATAGTTCACCTTACACTCGTAGGCTTTTGTTTTTATTTCATTTCGATTAAAGTGTCCACCAGCTCAACGGAAGCTTCTTCCATGTCAATAATCAGCTTGTCGATGCGGGAGGACGCCAGATTGTGAAAGAATTGAACGATAATTGCGACGACCAGACCAAACAGTGTTGTTAACAGTGCCTGGGAAATACCACCAGCCACGATGGCGGGCGAGATGTCGTTGGCTGTTTTAATAGCGTCGAAGGCAACAATCATTCCCCAGACGGTCCCAGTAAATCCAAGCAGGGGCGCAATGACGATGATGAATCCCAGCCAGATCATCCCCTTTTCCAGAAAGGCCATTTCAATGGCACCTGCATTGGTAATGGCTTTTTCGACATGTTCAATGCCTTCCTTAGCACGGCTCAACCCGGCATGCAGGATCGAGGCAACAGGTCCCCTGGTATTCTCGCAAACCTCCAGTGCTGCATCCACCCCACCTTCTTTTAAAGCGGAACGGAGCTGGGCCATAAACTTACGCGTGTTTACATTGGCCCGCCACAGGGTAATGAGTTTCACCAGGCCGATGGCAATGCCAAAGATGAGCAAAACCAGAATCGGATGCATGAAAAATCCACCCTCAATGTACAGTCTCAGCATGGATTTAGACCTCCTTCAATGATTTTAACCTTTAACTCTAATCTAAATTTGGCTAATGTTAAGCCTTCGGTGCGAAAAAGTCAACACGTTAATTTAAAACCAAAAGCCTTTCTGGTATATAAAAAAGCCGATTCCCAGAAAAGCGGGAATCGGCCTTTAAAACGGCTTGCGCCATGCTTTTAGTGCCGGAAAGAATCCAGGCTCAATGCCGCCATTTTTCGGGCTTCAGGGAAGTGCCTTAATGCCTCCTGGAACTGGTTGTCGCCCATGATGAGCACAAAGTAGTACCCCTGATTGCCAAACAATTTACGGGCAATTTCGGCCTTGATGTGGCGGGCCAGATAGGCCCGATCCTTCTGAAGCACAGCGTCGTCCAGGGGTACATCCTTTTCGGCACAGTATCGCTGGAATTCCTTCAGCAACTGATCCGACACCTGAAAGGCTTGCTCAAACTGGTGAAAATCCCGATACTTGCCCTTCAGTGCCTCTTCGTGATGGCCGGCAAACTCAAAGAATAATCGCTTCTGGCGGATTTTGTTGGTCACTTTGGGTACCTTCGAATAGCTGGTGTAGCGAACAATCACATCCGGCCGAATGCCACCCCCTCCGTGAACGGTCCGGCCGCCCCGCGTCTGATAAGTGGGCAAGTTTTCCAGATTTTTCTCGTCCACCCAGCTGGTATCCTGCAATTCAGCATAGTACTCTTCCAGCTTCTTGCCCTTGTAGTCCCGCTGAATACAGCGCCCAGAGGGGGTGTAATACTTGGCGGTGGTAATGCGAACCGCCGAGCCATCGCCCAAGGAAAATTCTTTCTGCACCAGCCCTTTTCCGAAGCTGTTGGTCCCCAGAATCAGGCCTCGGTCATAATCCTGAATGGCCCCAGCAACAATTTCCGATGCCGACGCCGAACCGCGGTTAATGAGAACAATCAGGGGATAATTGCGCACCTTGGCACGGTTAAATTGATCGGAAAAATACTGCTCGTCCATCTGCCCCGATCGGCCTTGAGTGTACACAATGAGCTGGTGGCCGGGAATGAATTTGCTGGCTACCCGAACAGCTTGATCCAAGTAGCCACCGGGATTGCCTCGCAAATCGAGCACCAAGCGGCGCATGTTTTGCTTTTCAAGATTACTCAGTGCCTTTTCCAGCTCTCTGGATGTGGTAGCGGCAAATCGGTTGATGGCCACATAGCCGGTACTGTCGTCCACCATAAACGACGTGGTAATGGTGTAAATGGGAATCTCGGCGCGGGTAATGGTTACATCGAATGGCTCGTCCATCCCTTCTCGCAAAATGGTAACCGTCACCTGGGTGCCTTTCGGGCCTTTCAAACGCCGGCGTACCTCGTCGTGGGTAATCCCTACCGCACTTTCTCCGTCAATTTTAATAATGCGGTCGCCGGATTGAAGGCCCAGCTCGTAGGAGGGCGATCCAGGAATGGGCGCTACAACGGTCAGATATCCATCAATAATGTCAAACTCGATGCCGATACCCTCGTACTTGCCTTGAAAACTTTCTTTATTTTCTTCCGCCTTTTTAGGGGGAATGTAAACCGAGTGGGGATCCAGGTCCGCCAGCATGCCCGAAATGGCTCCTTCCACAACGGTATCCCAGTCCACGTCCTCAACGTAATAGAGCTGGGTCAGTTGAATCACCTTCATCAGTTTTTGAAAATGACGCTGGGTAAACTCTCGCCCCTGAGCAAGGGCAGAATTGGACAAAAAAACCACCAGAGCAGTCAAAACAATGAGTAATGTGGCTAACACCACCGACGGCCGCTTAAAATACCGCATCGAAAATCCTCCGAAAATAAACTGGCTTCAATAAACCGTTTCTTGTTCTACTTGTTTGCTTTTAATCGGTTTCGACCTGAATGTTGCTCAGGTTAAGACACATTCTAACTTAAAGCCTGCACCGGCCAGGAAAGTAAGTTGGCCTACGGAGGGAGAAAAATCCACTTAGCATTTTCTCAGGGCGTCCTCAACACGGCTTGTTAACCTCAGCAAAAAAAGTTACGGCAGCAGCACAGCCGCTGCCACCACGGTTGTCCACTTCCCATCCTGGTGGCCGGTAGCTACCTGGGTTACGTTGAGGGTTTCCACGATTTTCCCGGAAATACGCCAGATTTCTTTTTTTTCGTCGTAGCTGGAATCCGGATCGAACTGTACCCCCAGAATTGTGGCCAACATGGTCGCAGCCAGATCCTCGGCGTAATCTCCCGCCTGGCGCTCAGTTTCCCCGAAGCTGTGGTGCTCGGACAGGTAGCCGTACATGGTCGGATCTGCAGGAATGGACACCCCCACCGAAGCCGCAATAAGCCGATGCGGTTCATTGGTGGCATTGCGACTGATGACGGCATGAATAATTTGACCCGGAATCAATTCCTTCAAACCCTCCTCCGGTGGAATCAGCTTACAATAAGGAGGGAGAATCGAGGAAACTTCAACAATGTTGTAAGGTGCAATACCGGCATTGCGTAATGCCATCTCGAAGCTAGCCAATTTTTCTTTATGATGACCCACACCCTTGGTCAGGAAAATTTTTTTGGGCACATACATGAAGGACACCTTTCAGTGGTTCAGCTGCAGTGCTCATAATTCCCATTCGTCAGGAAAAACCTGCTCTTCCAATTCCCATAACCGGAGCCGTTTCCGGTTCCGCCTACGAATAAGCAAGAAAATTACCACAAAAACAAACAGCAATCCAAACCAGAGAAAATTTTCCAGATTAAGGAGAATCATCCAACGGTATCGGTTGCGAATGTGCTGGTACCACTTCACTTGAAAATCAACTTCATCGAGACCGGTAGCCTGCTGGAGCGTTTGCTTCCATCCCTTTGTAGCCACCAGTGCGTGAAATTTGGGCCAGGAAAAATCCGGCGGGAACAGTTGTTCCAGATAGCGCACCGCCGACAGGGCTTCCAGATAGGCCAGTTGCGCCTCATTGTGGTTAAAGTGCATTAAATCCTCCATGGCCATTAAGGGAATCAACCGCTTACTCCACAGCGCATTGGCCAGCACGATAGCCTGATGAATGCTGATTTGACCCTGACTGAGGTATTCGGAAAACCCCTCGTTGTACCAAACCGGTACCGACGTATTTCCGTAACAATCCAAGGTGTACAGATGTGCCAGTTCGTGCACAAAATCCTGGGCCAACTGATCCATGTTCCCTTCTTCCCGTGGGGATTTGACCAGGATGGTGCGCTCCTGACTGAGAAACACCGCCTGAACCCATTCGGGAAGACCAGCCTGGGCCATCATCTTCCGGAATGCCAGAGGGCTACTCACCACAATGCGAAAAGGTTTTATTTGAATCGGTCCGTAAAACTTTTCGAACCGGGGTTGTGCCTGGCGGTACCAGCGACCGATTTGCAACGCTACCCGCTCGTCCACAGTACGATACTGAATCACAGCTTGTGCTACACGAAGGGTTTGCCAGCCCTGGCTGTAAAAGACTGCCAAGGCCAGGGCCGGCCAAAGCCAGCCAAGGGCCCACGCCGCCACTCCGGTTTGCCCCCACAACGCACGAGGCTTTCTCTTCTTCCCCGGAAGCAAGCATCTTAAAGCATGTCGGGTTAACTGTTTCATTTTACCCTTTGGGAGCGGTGTCTCCTTCCGGTTCGGCCACCTGCAGCAGAAGGACAAGCCCGATCAAAAACAAAAAAATGATCGAGAGGATGCCCAGGCGAATGTTGCCGGTAACCCGGGCAACGGTGCCCAGCAAGACCGGACCCAGCACCACGGCAAACTTTCCCAGCATGTTGTAAAAGCCGAAAAACTCTGCCGACTTTTCACGGGGCACCAGACGGGAATAAAAACTTCGACTCAGCGCCTGCAACCCGCCCTGAAACATGCTGACCAAGAGAGCAAGCGCATAGAATTGGAGCTCGCTGTGCATGAAATAACCGAATATCGTGATAACCATATAGCCCACAATCCCCAATACCAGCGCTCTTTTCGTACCGATCCTCTCGCCCAACCAGCCGTAAATTAAAGCGAAAGGAAAGGCAATAAACTGAACCATCAATAGAGCGGTAATCAGGGTCTGATTGGAAAACCCGATCGATTTCCCGTAATCCACTGCCATCCGAATGATGGTATCCACCCCATCGATATAAAACCAGTACGCGAGCAGAAACAGCCAGGCCTGCCGGTAAACGCGGATGTTGCGAAAGGTGTGATACAGCTCCCTCAAACTGTCGCTAAACAACCGGGTCACCGGCTGGGTGCCTACAACTGGGGTCTCGCTAACCCAGAGAAGCAGGGGAACAGTAAATGCCGCCCACCACACACTGACCACCACAAAACTGTACTTGACCGCCATAATCGGGCTGGAAAGGTAAAACCAGCCTGGGAACTGGTACATCAGGACGTTCAGCAAAAAAACCAGCCCTCCCCCCAGATAGCCCAGGGCATAGCCGAAAGCCGATACCAAATCCCGCCTGCCGGAGGGAGCGACAAAAGACAGCAGGGCATCGTAAAAAATATTGCTACCCGAAAAACCGACCACAGCCAGCACGTAAAAAAGTAAGGCTAAAAGCCAGTGGCCCTGGTGCACAAACACCAATCCCAGATTCATGACCACCCCCAGGTAGGCAAAAAGGGCCAGGAGGCGCTTTCGAGCACCCCAGCCATCAGCCAGGGCACCGAGGAAAGGGGCCACAAAAGCAACCAGGATGGATGCCAACGAATTGCTCAGCCCCAGGTAAAAGGTGCTGCGCACCGGGTCGGCGGGATCAGACCAGTAGGATTTAAAAAAAATGGGAAAAAAACCTGCTACTACGGTAGTCACAAAGGCGGAATTAGCCACATCGTAAAGCGACCACGCCCAAACGGACTTCTGCCGTAAAATAGAGGCGGTGGCCACCTTTACTCTGTTCATGCATCCCTCGACAGTAGATAAACAAAAGCCTTTGAAATCATTGGTTTCAAAGGCTTTCCAGATTAACGACGGCTGGGTCTGGCAATGGCTAAAGCTGTTTCTGCACGTGCTGGACAACCAGGTTGATGATTGCCTTCAACGTGTCGAAAACCCCCTGACCTTTGATGGCGATGGCCTCAAAACTGGGCACATCAAACAGATTCAGCTTGCGCTCCAGTACATCAATGGATTCCGCATTGGGCAAATCTCGCTTGTTGTATTGCATCACCCAAGGAAAATTTTCCAGCGAAAAGCCCATGGATTTCAGGTTTTTCTCCAGATCCAGCAAAGTTTCAATATTGGCTTCCATACGGTCCTTCTGGGAATCGGCGACAAATACCACGCCATCAACGCCATTCAAAATAATTTTACGGCTGGAGGCATAATAAACCTGGCCGGGAACGGTGTAGAGATTGAATTTGGGCTTTTTACCTTTGATTCGACCCACTTCAATCTGCATAAAGTCGAAAAAAATGGTTCGGTCCTCTTTGGTTTTCAAAGTCACCAACTCCCCGGTCAAAGAAGGATCCAGCTTGGAATGAATGTATTCCAAATTGGTGGTTTTGCCACTCATCCCTGGTCCGTAATAGACAATTTTTAAATTAATCTCCTGCAACGCCCAATTAATGAACATACGGCCGTTCTCTCCTTCTGAATCCCTGAGGTTTAGCAAGCACAATCCATGGGTGGCGCACTTGTCTTTATTTAAAAGACTCGTCCAGCATATCGCCCAGCATGGAAGAAAAATCCTGGTCGATAATTTTGCTGGCGTCGTCGCCCGGTTCAGACTCTTCGAACACTTTCAAAAGGTTCTGGATAGCTTTTTTGGTGTAAATGCGCACCAGGCCCAAAGTGACACTTACGTCGAAGACCACTACTAGGAAAAAATTGTCCCCCACGTTGGACAGATACACGTTGCGCTTTTCCCCTTCGTGGAAGAGCAATTTGAACTTGGCATCTTCGCCCACCAGCTTGGCCATTTCGGCAGTAGCAGCAAAATCGCTAGCTGCCAGCGCAGAAAGAATGGCCGTATTGATGTCGTCGGTATTACCACGCTGGGTAATTAATTGCCCGCTGATGTCCGCCAGCAAAATGGTGCTGGCTTTGGTCTTGGCCGCCAGCTCGGACAAAATTTTAGTGATCTCGTCAAACTGCTGGGGGGTGAGAATGATTTGCCGGCTGCCATCTTTCAGCTTTTTGACCTGAACCATGGGCTTTCTCCTTGTATTATTTAGAACCGATTTACTGTCCGTGTTTTCAGCCTGAGTAGGCTGGTTTTTAAACTTTCTTTCATCCGATCGATGGATTCTGCCAGAATGCGTAACTCGTTATTGACATTAATGTAAAGGGATGTCTCAAAATCTCCCAGCGAAATCCTCTCTGCAGCTTCAGTTAATTTGAGAACCGGACGTGTGATTTGCAAGGTAATAAATACAAGCGCTGTGCCTATCATCATGACAATGCTTAAGATAAGGACCAAACCGGTGGTAAGCAAAGCATCGCCCACCTTTTCTTCAATAAAAGATTGTTTGAGGCCTACGCGGACAAATCCCAACAGGCCTTCTTTAATGGGGATACGGACGTCGTACACTCGGCGCAGCTTTCCCCGGGTACGGTATCCGGTTTCCACTACCTGCATCTGGCTGGCTGGCTGTCCGCCAGGGGTTTCCACTCCTAACAGTTCAGGGGGCACATTGCCGTTGTAGGTATCTACTTTAATTTTGTGATCGAAATCCTCTACCAAAATGTAATCCACATTAGGATAATGGCTGTACTTTTCAATTAGTCGGCGCAGGGCGATTTCGTCGTTTTCAATTAATTTTTCTGCCGCCAGTTCAGCCACATTGGCACCAATAATTTTGCCCTGGTCCAACAGCGAGGTCAGCAGCGAAGAGCGCACGGTTCGAAACACAACCAGTAAAACCACTGCGCCAAAAACTAAAGTCACCAAAAGCATGTACAACATGAGCTGAACCCGAATGCGACGATAAAAGGGTAAATCCAGCTTATGCATAATCCAGATCTCGTATGATTTCCAGTGCCTCCCGTTGAAATTTCAATTGTTTTTCCGGCGAAGTAATCTCATAGGACAGACGCTCCACCAAAAAGGGAAGGTATCGAACTTCAACGGATTTTCGCTCAAGCTTCATCTCGGACAAAACATCGTCCACCAAAATTGCGGCAATCGGGCCCACATATAGGGTCAGGATGTACTCGATCTCTTTAAGCAAATGCTGGGGGACCACCTGAGTGGTACTGGAGTGATTGACCAATTCCAGAAGGCCTTCCTGGATTAGGCGCCCGAAAATGTCCTGCAATTCTTCCTGGTTTAAAGCCAGAATTTCACCGATCTGGGCGACTGTCTTTTCCCCATTAAGTTGAGTAATCACCGCCCATTCCAGGGATTTCAGCTTTACTTCCTGGGGAGAACGCCGGTTACTGAGCTTAAAAATCATGTCCGGACGAATCGGGCTGGACTTTTTGTTATCCACGGCTGGCCTCGGTCATTCGTTGAATGAGCTGCACTTCTATTTCATCCAGCTTAATTGGCGAACTGTTCGCCGGCGACCATTCCGGCCACTTTTTCAGCATGCGCTGAACCTTTTTATCTTGCAGGAAATCGGCCAAATGCACATTGACAATCAGGCGCAACAGGGAAACATCCAAGTTCAAGCGAGCCACAACCCCTAAAATGAATTTTTCTGCTGGCCGGGCGTAAATCAAGCCCTTCTCAAAGGGCACCACCAGTTCCTCAATCTCATAGCCAAGCTGATTGGCCAGCGAAAAGACGTGGACAAACTGCTCACAGATCTCCCCCAAAACCTCATTGTTCATTTTGGGTTTTACCCAGTAACCACGTACGCCCCCGCGGGTATCGCACAGCATTACGGCCGATACCCCTTTACGCCCAACCAGTTGAGGAAAGTGTTGCTCAATCATACTCTTGATTCCAGAATCAATTGGATCCACGTTCCAGGCTGAAATCGTTCATTTTTTACACCGTACTGTTCGGCCAGTCGGGCCAACTCCTTTTCCACCAGCTTCCAATCCACTTTACGCAATCTTCGGGAAGGTACCGGTTTCAGAGTGTGGGCCACAGCCTGCGCCATCCCCTGAATGAATTCCTTGTTGGACAGGAGCGCCCTGACGGTCAGACGCCCATCAGTGAGCTGAAATTCCCCTTCCCCAAGGCGAAAAAATGAATAATCATCTTTCAGCTGTTCCATGGCCTGGGCCAGCGCATAAAAAAAATCACCCCGTTTTAATCGGGATTTCATCAGCTCGTCCCAATAAGCTAACACCGCCGTCCAGAACTGCACATACCGCGGTTGTTGCCAGGGAATTAAAAAAGCCTCTTCTTCCTGAATGGTTTTCGGATTGCGGGTCTGATAAATTTCGGCCGAAAACTGAATGTTTCCGCCCAATTCCAGAAACCGGGAATAGACTGCACTGCCACTGGCTATGCGACCCGTGTGGGACATGATCACCGATTCCACCGGTGTGCCTTCCAGGTAATAGATGGTGCCCAGACCCCTTTTCTGATTAAACTGCAGATCCATGTAGCCGGTCAGAGCTTCCACCTCCATAATTTCCAGCAAGTCGGTGATCGTTTTTCCAGCCAGCTCCTGACTGGATTTGTACAGGCGCGCCTGGATGCCCAGCGCCAGGGCCAGGGCCACCTCATTGGACAAGCCAAAAACATCCAGGCTGCCATCGGGCTCCTGCGCCTTTTGAACCAATCGCAAAACCGCCTGCTCGCCGGTTAAATAAACCTCCCGCTCCGAACTGGAGGCCTGAACAATTTTTCCGGTGTCAAAGATCAGCACACCCTCGTAGCCCCAAAAACTCAATCGCAAATACCCGCTGAAACGATTTTCTCCCAGATCTTGCAATAACAAATGAAAACGGGTGTAGGAAGTGTTGAGTTCGCGCAGTTTACCCTGTCCCGGTGGTAACAGCAAATGACTATTCCCTGTACGTTGAGTGCCCGTCCAGTTGTTTGAGTAATTTTTTAACCATCACAGTAAATTCAGGCAAAAACACCCGCCGATCGGTCTCAATAATAAGCAAATTGGGCCGGAAATCGAAAACAAAAAGATAGCTCTGCCGCCGCCGAACCAGGATGTACTGATAGGCATCGGCATACATGAGATTAATCATCTTGCGTACTTTGTAGGCCAAATAGTTGAAGAAGGCCGGATGAAATGCTTCGGTGGCTCGCCCCTCGATGACCTTGCCCTGGCTGTTGAGCACAAACACATTTTTCACGTATTGTAGATCCATTAAAATGCTGAACAACTGGCGGGGAATGGGGCTGGGCAAAATCTGCTTTTCGTCAATTAAGCGCAACCCTTCCAGGACAACCGAATTCCAAGGTTGATTGATAGTCTGGGCCGGTGGCTCCACCCCGGCTTCCACCTTAAACTGGCCCTCGGTTAAAGCCAGCATTTCGTGTACCGCCCGCTCCCCGATAAAGGGACCGAATTCCGCATGAACGATGTTGCCATTGGCAAAATAAATGGTGCCCCGGGCATCGCCGTTGCTGACCACCACCCGCGCCCGATTGCGCTCGATGCAATTTATCTGGATGATATTGGTCAGCTTTAAATCTTTCAGATTGCCGATCAGCGCCATGATTAACCTATGATTTTAAACACCAGCTTGCGAAGTTCGTGGATGTCAAACGGTTTCTCCAGATAATAATCTGCTCCCAGTTCGTAGGCGCGATCACGCCGCTCGTCCGAACCGTAGGCGGTAATGATAATCACATGGGTCCGTGGCGTGCGCTGCTTGATCGACGAGAGCAACTGCAGGCCATCGATCCCAGGCATGGCCAGGTCTGTAATCACCAGATCAAATTCCCCTTCCGCCAGCCGTTCCAGCGCTTCCTCACCCGACGAAGCGGTGACCACCTGACAGTCGATGTCGGAATTAATAAACATCTGATACAGGCTGAAGGTCAGGGTTTCCTCATCGTCCACAATCAACAGGCGCTTGATTGTGGAATCCCGAGACCCGGTTGAGGTTTCTTGTCCAAGAGGGTTTTTGTTCATGGCTTTCCTCTGGGTATCGCCCGGGAAAAGGTGGGCAAGGCCACAATAAACGTGGTGCCCTCCCCCGGCTTACTGACCACATCCAACTTGCCCCGATTTTCTTCCACCAAACGGGTACAAATGGAAAGGCCCAAGCCAACCCCTTCCGGCTTGGTGGTGAAAAAGGGATTGAAAATCTTGTCAATCAGATGAGCGGGGATGCCAGGCCCGGTATCCTGCACCTCCACCAGCACATAACCCAGTTTTTCACCGGACAGTTTTACACCGGCCTGTTTTTGTTCCACCAGACTCAATTCTCGCTTTCGGGTGCGCACGGTCAGTTTCCCACCTTCAACCATCGCATCCATGGCATTGAGAAACAGATTTAAAATGACCTGCTCAATCTGGTGTTCATCCACATACACCTGTGGCAGATCTTCTTCAAATTCTTCAACAAATTGAATCTTTCGATTGCGCAACCTGGGGGCCAGCAACAGATAAACGCTATCGATAATCAGCTCGATATTGTGAAAATTGGCTTTTGGGCGGGTAGGCCGGGCAAAGGTAAAAAATTCGGTGAGCAACCCGTTCGATTTATCTACTTCCCGAATAATGCGGGTCAGCAATTGCCGGCGATAATCGTCCTCGGGCAAACTCTCCAATAAAATTTGAGCACTAGCCTTAATGCCTGCCATGGGATTGCGAATCTCGTGGGCGATTCCGGCCGCCAGCTCTCCCAAAAGAGCCAGCCGTTCCATGCGCTCAACCTGATGGCGTAAACGGTAAGTTTCCGTTAAATCGTGGATCAGTAAAACCACGCCTGAAAAGTGATTCCTGGTATCCTCCAGCGGCGAAATACTGAGGCCGGCAATAATGTCCTTCCCGTCCGCCCGGCGCAAATGCACTTCAATATTATCAATTCGCTTCCCGGGCACTCGAAGCCAACCGGCCAGTTGGGAGTTGCGTTCCTTGTTGGTCAGAAAATCCTGAAATTTTCTCTGCAAAAGCTCTCGCGGTGCAATGCCCAGAAGGCTGCCGGCCCGTCGATTGGCAAATATAATCTGGCCGTGGAAATCCAGCGCCAGCAAGCCAGCATTGATGTTCTGGATAATGCTTTTGTAAAAATGGTAAAGCCGCTTGATCAACTCAACCTGGCCCGGATCCAGCTGTCCGGAAAAATGAACCTCTTCATCTGGGATGCGCAGGGAATGCCCTCCTGTCGGTTCTGTGGCAGAACTTGCATCGAATGGGGAGATTCGGGTCTGTTTTTTTGTCTGCGCTGCCATTTTCCGGCAATCTGATGTGGTTGAAAAAACCGATCTGCAATTCTCTCCCTCCGAACCGCCCATTACCCAAAGCGAAAACAATGCCAGCTAAACGCTTACTGCCGGGAACGAAACGCTGTAAAATCCTAATTTTTATTTAAAACGAATATAGAACATTTTCCTCCGGCAAGGCAATGTTTTTTGGCCCGATGCGCCAACACACACGTTCCCTCCCAGGGAACACATTTTGCGCAAACATTTCGCACACCGATAAGTTACCCATTTCGGTGCGCCGGTATGCCCTTCACGTAAAGCGCATACCGGCGTATTTTAAAAGCTTCAATCCATTTGCTTGCGCAGGAAGGTGGGGATATCTAGATCGGAGATCCCGTCGTCCAGTTCTTCCAGTCCCTTGATGGTCTTCTTCACGATCTTAGGCGCTTCCTCGTTTTTGCGCTTAAAAGCGGGCACATTGTCGGCGTGTCGCCCGGCCACGTTTAAGGGCACCTCCTTGCGCGGAAATCGGCAGGATTCCGCCTGGGCGGAAAAGCCGGTGGCAATGACGGTGATAAAAATCTCGTCTTCCAGTTTTTCGTCAATGACCGCACCGAAAATGACGTTGGCGTTTTCGCCGGCTTCTTCCAGAATGATGCTGGTGGCTTCGCTGACATCGTGCAGGCTGAGGTCCTTGCCTCCGCTGATGTTGACCAGCACGCCCTGAGCCCCCTGAATGGAAACCCCTTCCAGCAAGGGACTGGCGATGGCCTGGTGTGCTGCCTGGGCCGCTTTGCCTTCGCCTTTCGCATACCCGGTACCCATCAGGGCGTCGCCCATTTCGGACATGATGGTACGGACATCGGCAAAGTCCAGATTAATCAGCCCGGGTACGGTAATCAGATCGGAAATCCCCTTGGTGGCGTGCAAAAGTACCTGGTCGGCCACCTTAAACGCATCCAGCAGCGGTGTGCTTTTGTCCACCACAGCAAAAAGCCGTTGATTGGGGATAACAATCAGCGTATCCACGCTCTTGCGCATTTCGGCAATGCCTGCCTCGGCCCGCTGCATGCGCTTCAGCCCTTCGAACTGGAACGGCTTGGTAACAATGCCCACGGTCAGGGCGCCCAGCTCCTTAGCCATCTGCGCCACCACCGGTGCTGCACCGGTGCAGGTCCCACCGCCCATACCGCCGGTAACAAAAATCATGTCCGCACCGCTCAGCGCGCGCATCACCTCTTCCCGATCCTCCTCAATGGCCTGCCGGCCCACTTCCGGATTGGCCCCGGCACCCAATCCGTTGGTCAAATTTTTCCCGATCTGGATGCGCGTTTCGGCCAGATTGTTCTCCAGCGCCTGGGCATCGGTGTTGATGGCAATAAAATCCACCCCACTTAAGCCGGCCTGAACCATGGTGTTCAGCGCGTTGCCGCCTGCACCGCCAACGCCAACCACCTTCATCTTGGCCTTCATCTCGGCGAATTCATCAAATTCGATAGCCATGTCGTGCCTCCTGGGTTAGTTGAATTGTTTATTAAAAGCTCTATGATGCTTCCTTTATTGTCCCTCGAGGCCGGCCTTAAAAAAACCGGCGGAAAAACCGTTTCAGGCTGTTGAGTACGTCGTTCCACAGATTGCCATTGCCGGAGGCAAACCCTTCCCCCTGGTGATGGACCAGTCCATACAGGCAAAGCCCCACTGCAGTGCTGTAGATAGGGCTACGTACCGTATCGGTCAGGCCGCCCAGATGCCTGGGCAGGCCCACCTTCACCGGCATTCCCCACAACCGTTCGGCCAAATCGGCCACTCCGGGCAACAAGCTGCCGCCGCCGGTAATCACCGCTCCGGCCGACATGAGGTCCAGGATGTCCGATTCGACCATCTTCTGGTAAGCCAGCTCCAGAATTTCTTCCATACGCGGGGCGATAATGTCCACCAGTACCGATCGGGAAATTTTGCGGGAGGGCCGCCCCCCAACACCGGGAACCATAATTTCCTCATCCCGCTCCAGGGCATCGGCCAAACAATGGCCATAGCGCAGTTTAATTTCTTCGGCCTGATCGGGCGGGGTGCGCAGGCCCACGGCAATGTCGTTGGTCACGTGCTGGCCGCCCAGCGCCACCACCGCCGTGTGGCGAATGTGGCCGTCGAAAAACATGGCAATGTCGGTGGTGCCCCCTCCCAAATCCACCAGCGCCACCCCCAGGGTCTGTTCGTCGTTGTCCAGCACGGCCAGGCTGGAGGCTAACGGCTCCAGAATGATCTCGTCCACGTCGTATCCGGCCCGCTGCACGCTGCGCACAATGTTCTGGGCCGAGGTCACGGCCGCGGTCACAATGTGAACTTCAACCTCCAGCCGTACGCCGGACATGCCTACCGGATCGGCAATGCCGTCCTGGTCGTCCACAATAAATTCCTGCGGAATCACATGAATGATTTCCCGATCGATGGGCAGCGCCAACGCCTTGGCCGCATTGATGGCCCGCTCCACATCCGCCGGGGTGATCTCATGATCGTCGCGGGACACCCCCACCATGCCCTTGCTGTTCATACTGCGGATGTGATCCCCGGCAATCCCCACAAACACACTGTCCACCTCCACCCCGGCCATGGTTGCAGCCTCGTGAAGCGCACGCTGAATGGACTCTACCGTTTTGTCGATGTTGACCACCACCCCTTTGCGCAAGCCCAGCGACGGCGAACTGCCAATGCCTACCACGTTGACCCCGCCCTCAGGGGCTTCCTTGCAGATCACAGCACACACCTTGGTGGTGCCAATATCCAGTCCGGTTATGATGCGCCCTTCCATTTGTCTGATTTCCTTTCGGTCTTAACTCTTGTATTCCACAATCACCTTGTTGGTAAAGGTGAGATCGATACGCTTGATCTGCTTCAGTTTGCGGCGCACTTCCTGGTTGTGTAAAAACTCGCTCAGCAGGTAGAGACGCTGATAGTAGTTGGCACCGCCCAGCTCTACTCGCGCACCGCCCTGAACCAAATACAGCTCGGGATATTCGTCCGGTCCGGTGTGGATCTCGGAGACCAGACTCAGCAATTCGGGGTCCACCTCTTTAATTTTTTGCACCAGCTTCAGCGCATTGAGCAACGGCCTGCGATCCGCCAGCAATTGCTTCACGGTTACCCCGGTGACCAGGGGCAGCCCTTCCACCGCCATGCCGGGCAGCTTCTTGAGAATAATGCCGGACGCATCCACCATGTACAGGGAACCATCGGCCAGCAACAGAACCGGCTGGCGCTCCTGGACCGAAATCAACAGGGTGGAGGGTAACAATGCCTGCACGCTGACACCCTGGACGTA
>RFHE01000067.1 GCA_003696445.1 Calditrichota bacterium
ATGCCGGGATTGAGCAAGTTTTGGGGATCGAAAATCTGCTTGACCTGCTTGAACAGGCCGTACAGCTCCTTTCCGAAGAAGCGCTCATTCAGCCAGCTGCGGCAGCGGCCGTCCCCGTGTTCGCTGGAGAGGGCGCCCCCGTACCCGCCGACCAGCTCAGCGGAAAAGGCGGCAATCTGCGGCAGCTTGTCCACCTCCTCCTGCTTTTTCAGATTGATTAATGGGCGCACGTGGATGCAACCGGCACTGGCGTGGGCGTAATAGGCCACCCGGGTTCCGAGTTCGTTGCAGAACCGTTCGATGCGGGCAACATATTCGGCCAGATGCTCCACCGGCACAGCGGCATCCTCGATGAAGGGAATGGGTTTGTAGTCCCCTTTGATTTTCATCATCAGGCCCAGGCCCACCTTGCGCACCGTCCACACGTTTTGCTGGCGCCAGGGCTCCAGGGCCGGCACCACCGTGCAGCGGACGTTGTGCCTGCGCAAATGTTCGCTCAAGTGCTGGACTTTCCGGGCTAGTTCCTGCTCCTCCCGGCCGTAATATTCGGTGATCAGCAGGCAGTGGGGACTACCTTCCATAAAGGTTTGCATCAGGCGGGCGTATTCCGGCACTTCCCGACAGAGGGTCAATCCCAGATTGTCCAGCAGTTCCACCGCCGAGGGTTCGGTTTCCAGAATGATCGGCACCGCCGAGAGCGCTTCGTGCAGGCTGTGGAAATGCACCAGTCCCAGCGCGGTTCTCCCTGGCAGGGGCACCAGATTCAGTTTGGCCTCGGTAATGACGGCAAGCGTGCCTTCCGCCCCGCAGATCAATCGGGCCAGGTTGAACCGGGAATCGTGATGGTAGCGATAGCTCACGCCGGAAACGAAACGGTCCAGACTGTAGCCACCACAGCGCCGCCAGTGCCGGGGCGTACCCCGGCGGATGACTTCATCGTTCTCTGTGATCAGCCGGTGAATGCGGCGGTAAATCTCGCCTTCCAGACCCTTGCGCCGGCAATATTGGGGCAACTGTTCCGGGTCCACCGGTCGAAAATGGGCCTGGCTTCCATCACTCAAAATGACCTTTGTTTCCAGCACGTGCTCCACCGTGTTGCCGTAAAGAATGGAATGGGCTCCGGTGGAGTTGTTGGAGATGATGCCGCCCATGGCCGCCCGGTTGCTGCTGGCCGGATCGGGACCGAATTGCAGGCCGTAGGGACGCAGGTGGAGATTGAGCACATCCAGCACCACGCCCGGCTGCACCCGAACCCATCGCTCCTCCGGATTGACTTCCAGGATCTGGTTCAGGTGTTTGCTGAAGTCGATGACCACCGCCTCGTTCACCGCCTGGCCGGCCAGACTGCTGCCGCTGGTGCGAGGCAGCAGAGGGATCCGGTACGCCGCCGCCAGTTCCACCACCGCGTGCACATCCTCCACGGAGCGGGGAATGACCACCCCCAGAGGCATGATCTGGTAAATGCTGGCGTCCGTGCTGTAAAGAATCCGGCTGTAGCGATCCAGGCGGATCTCCCCGGCGATTTGCGATTTCAGGCGGGCAACAAAATCCTGCAGGTGGGGATGGGACATGTTGGAACCGTTCCCTCTTTTTTCGGACGGCTAAAATTTAGGGTGCGGCAAGCGGAAAACAAAATGACCTTCTGGGCTCCCAGTCCGTAAGGCGTTACCAGAGCAGGGGAAAAAGGCTGCTCCTATGCCCTTGGCATGCTTATTCCGTGCCCTGAGGGGAAAAGAATCGGGTTCGCGCACGGGCAGGTAAGCAAACAGGGAGGCGGGACCGCCTGGCGGTTCTATTTCCGCGGCACCACCGCGAATTTGAGGATTTTTTCACCTGTGCCGGGCAGCGAGATGTGGGCAATGTAGATCCCGGCGGCAATCCGCCGTCCCGCGCGATTGGTAAGATCCCATCCCACAGTGCCGGAAAGGGGTTCAGGATGGAGCGCCCGGATCAGCTGGCCGGCCAGTGTAAAGATCCGAATGGTAGCGCCGGGCGGCACGTGGGTAAATTGAAGCAGAACCGGCTCCTCCGGATTTTCGTAGGGGCTTCTCAGAAAATAGGGATTGGGCACGGCCCGGATGCGTTCCAGTTCCTGGCGCGCTTCCTCCAGGGTCAGCTGGGGGGCCAGCCGGCTACCGTCGAACGCGAACCGATCGGCATCGGAATTGGGGAAGTGAGGCTGAATGTGCAGAACCACCGGGCTTTCCTGTTCCTGATGGCCGGGGGCCAGTTTCAGGTGCAGGGTAAGAAAGGCATCCTGGCGGAAATCCCGAACCGCCGGATGGTAGTAATCGTCCGGATCGTAATCGCTGTCCGTGATGATGATCTGGTAGTTCGGGCTGTTGCCGAAATACGGCCGGGGGTGAGGGGAAGAAAAGACCACGTTGACCTGCCGGGGGTTTTCCGGATCGCTGATGTCGAAGGCTTCAACATAGGTGGGCACGGCGCCCCGGTAGCCCTGCGGATCAAAATCCGGGGAATCCCACCAGTAGGCCCGGCTCACATCGCTGGTGGTGAAACGCACTTCCACCGGGACGTAGCGGTGGCGGGCAAAGGGGAAAGAATCGGGGTTGACCACCCGAAGCACATCGATGCCGCCCTGGAACAGGGCATGGGGGGAAAGGGTGCCGTCCTGCCGCCCGGTAAACCAGAGCAGCAGAGAATCTCCTTCTACAAGGTGCACTTCTTTCAAGTAATCGGGAGCGCCGAACACATGGAGGGCAAATCCATGGGCCGCAGGGGGAAAGAACGGCTCATCCTCCAGCAACTGCTGCGTCATGCTGTCCAGAAGAACAGAGCCTTCGGTTACATCCCATAACTGCCAGTAGGTGCCGTCCGCAAAGAACCGCACCTGGTATTGATGGGGCTGGACCTGCCCGCGATCCACGACGGAGATTTCCACCCGGCCCTCGCTTCTGCCGGCTACATGGCGCGCTTCCAGGTCCCGAAAGGGGGCGGCCTGTTCACTGCCCGGCACGGCGCTGAGGATCAGGCCGTTTTGCAGCGGGAGCAGCAACGGACTTTCCAACAGCCAGTCGAAAGGATCGGGGGTGGCTTCGATGGGCCGGAGCGATTCCAGATCCAGGCCGTAGGGCACCACAGCATACCAGTAGCGGGCGTAGGGCAGAAGCGGTTGACCGCTGCGAAAGGCATCCCGGGAGATGGCCAGCATTAGTTGAAAGGCCTGCTCATCCTGCATCTTCTGCCAGGGGAGGTTGTTCTTTCCCTCCGCCACCAGTTGCAGCCGGCCGTTGCGCAGCTCATACAGATGGCCGAAAGGATCTTCCACATCCAGGGTGGCGACCAGTCGCGCCTGGCTGGAATCTTTCAGGGAGAAGGAAGGGAGATTCCCCGCCAGCTGGTAAACCTGAATCCCTTCGAACTGGTACCGACCAGAGGCTTTCCCCCGGGTGTCGTACTCGGCCAGTGGTTCCAGATTGAGGTGAAGCTGCACGCTTTGAGGGGAATGGGTGGCAAAGGCCTGCGGCAAAGGCGGGCGGACCGGTACCGGAAAATTTCGGCGAGCAAACCGGCGAATGTCATTCACCTGGTCCCGCAAAAGCTCCACGCTGTTCAGGGCACTGCTCCCCATGGCGGCCAGGTAAGCCACAATGATCTCCTGGCTCCCGCCCGGATCGATTGCAAAGGGACCGGTGGAGATGGCCAGCCGCTTATCGCCTGGTTGATCATCTCGCCATCCGCTGGCCAGAAGGGGATCTCCGGGAAAAACAAAGAAAGGGTTCTCCAGGGAATCTCCCCCGGTGCCGTAATCCGCGGGGGTGATTGATGGATCCAGCACATTAAACGGCCCGGTTTGCCGGAAGCGAATAAAATAGCCCGCTGCCGGTTCTTCACTGAGGGGCGAGTAGCAGGGGAGATCGAAGGGCAGAATGGCGGTGGTGGGAAGATTGCGAAAATCGGGCAATCACTCCACCCCGCGCAGGGGCCCATGCCAGCGATACGCAGTGTCCCCCGGGGAAGGCACCACCGCCCCCTGCAGAATGAGGACGCCCAGCGCGGGGGTAGGGAGGTTTTGCCGGGCATACTCCAGATCTTCCTCCCGATTGTAAAAATACCCGAACCAGGCGCTGGTATCGCTGCCCAACAGGTCATCGGTGGGATCGCCGATGTCTCCATCCACAAACAGGGAGAAATGAACCGATTTCAGCGTGTCCGAGCCGGGATTCACCAGGAGATACCGAAAAAACAGGGCATCGGCCAGGGGACCGGAGCCGGCCTGGTAGGCCCATCCGGTCAAATGCACCTCGAGTCCAATGGGTAATCCTCCCCGGGGAAATCGCTGTTCGATGGGGGTCTCGTCGTTCATCACCGTCCAGAGGGTTTTGTCTCCCAGCAGATCGGGCCGGTCCAGTTGCGGCTCATATCGCCCATTGCCATTATCATCGACAAAGGCGGCCCCCAGTGCCACGGCGTTCTGCCACTAGACGAAGGCTTTGCTTCCCGGTGCATCCCGGCTGGTAACCGCGTACCAGCGAAACAGGGGATCCTGCGGATCGCGACCGGGCAGGCCCGGCTGCAGCTCGGCAATTCTGCTGGACAGAAACTGGGCGGCGGTGTGAATCTGTCCGTTCTTCTCCACGGAAACGGCGAATCCGGCATCAAAAATCAGGGAAATCGGCGTGGGAGAGGGATAGCGAACCAGATTGCTGAGAAACCCGATGCTCCCCTGGTTGGTGATGGGCACCTGCCAGCGATTGACATCCAGCCAGGCGGTGTCGGATAGCAGGGTGGATTTTACCGGAGCCGCCGAGACGAATTTGGTCTGACCCAAGCCTGAAGAACCCGGCCAGAGAACAGCAAGAAGAAATAAGGTGAAGGCAGCGAAAGGGCAAGGAAAATTGGAGCGTGGCATAGGATTTCTCCCCGCATCCTAAACAAAATTAGCCTCTTCCTTTCAAAATTGCAAGAAAGCGGCCCGGGAAATGATTGCAAATTTTGAAATGCCCTCACTAGGTAGAAAAACGCATTTAATCCAGCTCCCTTGATTTGGCTCATCGCGGAAAGGCGAATCCACCTGCAGAAGACGGTAAGTCGGGACCGGGTGGTAGCGCTTCGCCGAGACCGATCCAGAAGTAGAGCAAAGCGAATAAACTGGCAATTAACCGCCCTGAGTGGTTCAGCAAAAAAGCAGGCTTGTCCCCTTTTGCCACCGAAGAAAGCGGGTTTTTTACCACTGAACAGACCTTTTAGTGTACTTTTCTTTAGACGGTGAAGATTTTCTTGTGCAAGCTTATGTATTGATGTGTCAACAAGGAGATATTTCCGCCAGAAACCGATAGAGAGGAAAGTGATGGGTGGGTGTACAGATAAATGTAAACACAATTTGTCCTCTTCATGGGAAAGGAGAGATTGGAAAAAAATAAAGTGGACACCTGTTGGAAATGACTCGCTTCACCTTCACCTCCCCGAGTGCTTCCAGACGCCCAAACTATTGTACTGGACGCAAGTCCCCTTGCTTATAATGTTTGGCCAAAAGAGCGCACCACCTGCCGCCGAAAGGAAGAATTAGTCCGGGTTCCTGTTTGTCCGAAGCCGCTCACTGTTTTTACCAATTTTATTTGATTTTGAAAACTTACCTACTTCACAGCTTGACAAAAAGGCTTCCCGCTCACTTTACATCAAACGAAACCAGATTCCAGACCACGACGTGGTTTGTTTCCGAAAGGGTAACGAAGGTGCCGTAACGATATTTCACAATGCCAAATCCTGGCGCGATGAAATAACTGTTTCCGCCAAACGCATTTCCTTCTCTCTCAATTTCTTGAACCAGAAATGCATTTTTAAATGTCCCTGCCGGTACCCTGACCTCCTGCCGCGATAAGACCTGGTAATCCCGTAAAGGAAGCCTCCACACTTTACCGACCTGCAAAGGCAACAGAAAACCGAAACGAATAAAGAAAGATTTGGAATGTTTTTTAAAAAAAAGCAGGGTATCGCCCCTGAAGCCAGCAAAAAGAGTGTCGATTTTACCATTCTGATTGAACGTCCAGACCGTTGCCGCCAGACCATTGGGGAGAATGGTTGAGTCCACAATGGTTACGGTGAGCCTGCTCTGTGAGACTTCCTTTTTGCCGGTAAAGGTGTAAATCAACGTGTCGACCACGTTGTACTTCCACCAGGAGCCGACCCTCAGCGGGAAGATGTCTGTTTCTGATTCGTAAATCGGGCCGGGGATTTCCAGAAAATCCTTGTTTCGATCGCAGGAAAGATGCACCAGGCAAAAAGCCAGGGTACAAAGGATGAAAATGATTGTTTTCATGATGACCTCCTCGCGGACTTATTAGAGCCCCCACCCTGTGTTGCCGGTCAGACGCTCTCTTGCACAGAAAGATCTGTCCGAAAAAACGCGCCCTGTGCCCTCAAAAAAGATTCGGCCGGCAGTCCAGACTGCCCCGGAAAATTTCGCTTCCAGACGATGTTCGGCGCTATGCGTTGACTGTCGCAGTCGGATTCTTCAGAACGGTTCCCCTTGCTTGTCTGCCGGAAGTTTGAATGAAAAATAAGCAAGATTCACAGGGTTAGCAAGGTACGATTCCGAGTACCGATCAATAAATGTTTTTTGTTTTTAAAGGCGTTGAAATTCAATTGTCTGCCCGGTAAAATCACACGTATTTCGCTTGGTTTGCCAGGTTGCTCTGGATCCCTGGCATTCTCCATATCCTGGGTTTTGAATCGCTTTCTGCCCCTGGACCGGGCTAACGGGAAGAACGTTTTGCACCGCTTTTGAAGGAGCCGCAGCCTGATGATCCAACATTTTCTCACCGACACCGGCATCGTCGTCCCGGCTATTTCCGCCGAGCAGATGCGGGAAGTGGACCGAATCGCCATGGAGGAAACCGGTCCCAATCTGTTTCAGATGATGGAAAACGCCGGGCGCAACCTGGCGCTGACGGCTATGGAGCGGATGGGTGAGGATTGGCAGGAGGCTCGCTATGTGGTGCTGGCCGGCAGCGGAGGCAACGGCGGTGGCGGCATCTGCGCTGCACGGCACCTGGCCAATCGCGGGCTGGAAGTACTGCTCTGCCTGACCCGCCCGGAGGGACTCAGCGAGGTGACCGCCTTCCAGCGTCACATTTACCACAACACCGGCGGCAGGGAAATCTCCGTGAACGAACTTCCGGGTGTCCGCCCGTCTATCATCCTCGATGCCATCATCGGCTACAGTCTGGCCGGTGCGCCGCAGGGCCCTGCGCTGGCAATGATCCGCTGGGCTAGCGCCCAATCTGTGCCCAAAATTGCCCTGGATGTGCCCTCCGGCCTGGACGCCACCTCCGGCCGCACCCCCGGCGACTACCTGCATGCCGATGTCACATTAACCCTGGCCCTGCCCAAAACCGGCCTGTTGCCGGAAAAAACCGGAAAGCTGTTGCTGGCCGACATCGGCATTCCCCCTGGGGTGTACAAACGGCTCGGGCTGGATTATCGCCCGCCGTTTGGGCCGCGGTTCAGGGTGCCCCTGGTGTCTGCAAAAGAGGCATAAGCCCCAGATTCTGCCCGAAACCCCGGGCTGCCTGCACACCGCCAGCCGATGGTGGCACAACCGGCCCGTTGAAAGGCCGGGTATCGCCCGGCTTGAAAAATTTTGCGCTATCCACAACACTCCTTGCCTTCCCGAAGCGCGCATTGCTGCCGGGCCTTCCAGAGGCATTCCGGCTCAGCCGGACGCTTGAACCCCTACCCTGGAAAATCCATGAAGTGTAAGCCGGGTTATGCTAATCGGCTCCGTAACCGCCGATATTAAGGCGTGTATTTTGAAGAATAATAACAGAAAAAAGAACGCATCCTTTGGAAAAAGAGTCCTCTTGCGATTCCCTGAACATTTTCGCTGCTTCCGGCAACAGCTGCTCGTGCCGCTCTCGGCGTCAATCTGGCCCATTGCATGACGGCACCGCGCCGGCAAGAACTTCACTTCTGGATAATAGGAGCCCAGATGCTTCAAATGGGTGGGAGATGGCATGGGGAGGGTGCTCGTCAAGAAGGGCACCGTGGAATTCCGTGCTATTTCCGGGTTGGCTGGGAATCGTGCAAAGGCTGAAACAATTTGACTCTTTAAAATCGAGGAGACCTGATGAAATTAAACCTGCCGTCAGTTTCACTTAAACGAATGACTTTTCCTGCTTTTCTTTTCGCCTCTCTGGTGTTTTTTTCTGGTCTGTTTGCCCAGACGGTGGAAAATCCGGTACAAATTTCGGTAAAACCGGCCTCACCTGTGGTTCATCCGGGAGAGCAATCGGCGTTGATCGTCACCTTACGGATTCCACAGGGTTTCTGGATTGCCGCCTCCACCCATGCCACACGCATAACGCCCATTGCCGACCAGGTGTTTCAGTTTCAGCCGCCCCGTTTTCCCAGGCCGGACGTGGCCGGCGTGCCCGTTCATCTGGGAACGCGTCAGGTTTACACCGGCGAGGTACAGGCGGTGGTGCCGTTCACCGTCAGCCCCGGTGCTGCGCCGGGAGCGTACACGATTACCCTGGAGATCACCTACATTCCAGCGCTGAACGCCGGGGAGTTGAGCACCCATTTTAAGGAACCGTACACCACCCGGATCCGCGTGGTTTTCGGTGGCGGGGGAGGAGGAAATCCTGGTTTACCCCAACCGGCCCGCCGCCCGGTGCCCCCGGATTTTCTGGTGAAAGAACGAAAATTGCAATTGCCCGCTCCGCTGAGCAGCATGTTTTACACCTGGAGCGAGCAGAGCGCAGTTCCCAGGTTTTTGCATCGGCTGTTCATCGATCCACCCAATCACGGAAAGCATATTCAGACCGTCTGGACGCCCGTTGTGGGCTCCACGGAAAACAACGGCCAGAGCCTGGGCATGGGGGTAGCCCTGATGAACGTGACCCGGGAGGGAATCATGACCGGCACGCTGCAGTTTCGGGGGCTGTACAACGAATATGCCGGGGCGACAGCAGGCATGGAGGTGATCTCCTGTCCGGCGGCTTATTTCAACTACCGGTTTTCCGCTGAGATTTCCGAGGACAAGAATCGTCAGGCCCGTTTTCACATGGAAAATTTGACCCTGGGGAAGAACGATCGGTTTGGCTTCGAGCTTCAGGCCAACGCCTTTCAGGATCCGCGCTACCGCTTCTCCGGCCTGGGCGGTGCAACCAACGAAGAGGATCAGACCAACTACACCCATGAGGAGTTCGGGGGTTTTCTGGACGTTTACTGGCTTCCGGTGAACCACTGGCGCTTTTTTGTGGGTGGCCGGATTCGATCCGTGGACGTAAAGCGCGGGGCGGACCGCCTGGCCGACGATTTTCCCTACACAGTGGATGTGGCGGCCTTCCGCAATGTGCCCGGCATCGACGGGGCCACCGTGGTGGGGCAGGAAGCCGGCTTTGTGTACGATGGCCGCAATCAGGAATTCACCCCCTCGCGTGGCACGTATTTCAAATTTACCGCTGAGTTTAATCAGGTCACCAGTTCGCCAAAGCCCGTCTCTACCTACGGCCGTTTCCGAACCGAATTTCGGCGCTATTTCTCCACGGTGGACAAACGATACACGCTGCTGGTTCGCAACAGCCTGACCTTTACCACCAGCGAAAAAATTCCCTTTTTTGATCAGGCCACACTGGGTGGACTGGAAAATCTGCGGGCATTCGACCTGGGCAGGTTTTACGGGCAGCATGCCGTGTTCGGTAGCGTGGAGTTGCGCTACCAGGCCATGCACAAGGTGATGATGGGCTTCCCCATGGATCTGGAGGTGGCTCCATTTGTCGACTTCGGCCAGGTATTTAACAGTACCGATTTTGAAGGTGAATTTAATGTGAACCCCGGATTGAGCCTGCGCGTATTGAACAAACCCAACATCGGTTTGATCGTGAACGGGGCGGTGGGTCAGGACGGGGTAATTTTTACCGGCGGCGTGGATTTTCCATTCTAAATCGCCGGATTGAAAGAAAAGCTGTGCCCGGAGGCGATGGCGTTGCCCGCCGTCTCCGGGTGCAGAGCATCTCTGAAAAACATGAGGGTGGACTTTGGCAAAGCTTGTTCTGGGTATTGATATCGGGGGCACGGGCATCAAGAGCGCCCCGGTGGATGTGGAGAAGGGAAAACTCTGTTCCGAGCCGGTGAAACTTTCCACCCCCAGGCCGGCCACGCCGGAGGGCGTGCAGCAGGTTTTGAAGGAGATTGTGGCGCGCTTCGCCTGGTCCGGTCCCATCGGCATTGGCTTTCCCGGGGTGGTGAAACGGGGCGTCATTCGTACGGCGGCCAATATGGATGCCTCCTGGATTGGCTTTCCGGCCCGGGAGAGGTTCCGCAAAACCGTAGGCAGGGCCTGTGCCATTGTGAACGATGCCGATGCCGCTGGAATGGCCGAAATGCGGTTCGGGGCAGGAAGATCCTTTTATCGACATGACGGCGGAACGGTTCTCATGATTACCCTGGGTACCGGCATCGGCAGTGCCCTGTTTGTGGATGGCCACCTGGTACCCAATACCGAATTCGGCCATCTGGAAATGGACGGCCGGGATGCCGAGAAGCTGGCAGCGGCCAGCGTAAAAACCAGCGAACAATTGAGCTGGGAGGCCTGGAGCGAACGGCTCAATCGGTTTCTCCAGAAGGTGGAGTTCCTTCTGTCCCCGGATGTGATGATTATTGGAGGGGGGATCAGCGCGGAGTGGGAAATATTCTTTCCCCTGCTGGATGTGAGTGCTCGGCTGCTGCCTGCACAAATGGGCAATGATGCCGGCATTGTGGGCGCAGCGCTGGCCTGCCTTCGCGATCGGGACTGAACGGAAAGCATAAGGTTTCCGCGAAGCATGCCGGGAGTTTCAGTAGCCGCAAAACAGAACGGAACAGCGATAAAGGCTTTGCTCGCCAGGGATGTTTAAAAAGTCTGCAGTGATGTATGTTTATGCAATTATTGTTTCAATGGCATCCGATTTAAATCAACTCTGCCCCCAATCGGGGAGGTCCAAAAAGGTTTGATTTCTGTATTTTTATAAAAATAGCTATTTCACTGGCACGGGACTTAAATCAACTCACCCCCAACCCCCTCTCTTGCAAGAGAGGGGGCGAAGGGGGTGAGTTCCTTGTAAATAAAGGATTTCAGGGGCTAATGTTTTGCTGAAAACTTTGCACTTTGTTGAAAAAACGTCTGTAAGCACTGTTTTAGCCCAAAACACTAAATGCAAATGTACGCAAATTTATTAATATTGCTTAACTGTTTAGACAACCTCGGCTCAGCGAGTGAGTTCTCTAAAATCTAAAAACTCCAAGGGCTATTATTCTGCTAATAAGCACTACACTTTGTTGAATAAAGCCGGTGTAAGCATTG
>RFHE01000367.1 GCA_003696445.1 Calditrichota bacterium
AAAGGTTTTCCCGTTTTCCCTGGGAATTTCGCCAAGACCCCGTTCCACATTGAAGCGAGCGATGGCCGAAAGAGGGAGGGCCCGGCCACCGGCCGAATAAAATTTCAGATCCTTTAACTGGAGGAGATTGGCGCGGTCCGCTTCGTTCATCTGAATGCGCATCTCGATTTCCTTATCCCGGGTCTGAAACCGAGACAGGTTAATGCCGCGCAACGAATACATGATGCCGAAGGCCACCTGGTTGGGGTTCAACCCATTTCGGGCCATCTTTTCCCGGTCCAGGAACACCTGAATCTCGTCGTTGCCGCTTTCCTGATCGGTTTCCACGCTGTAAACCCCCGGTATCTGGCGCAGCCGCCGCTTGACCTCTTCGGCCAGTTCCATCAGGCGGCCGGTATCGTCCCCGTAGAGCATGATGGAGATGGAGCCTTCCCCGCCGGCCTCGGCAGGTCCGCGCCAGGTGGTGCGCATCTCGATGCCCGGCTTCAAGCGAATCCGCTTCTTCAGGTCGGCAATAATCTCATCCCGGGTCATTTCCTCCGGGGCGGGAATACCCAGCAGCCGCCGCAGGCCGTAGTAGAGGGTATGGTACCACTGGGTGTGCCGGGTGCTTTTGAGAAAAATTCGCACCCGACCAAACTGTTTGCGAAACCCGGTATCCACCGCCTTCACCCGATACTGGCTGGCATGGGCAAAAATGGTGTCCTCTACTTCTTTAAAGAAGGCATTGGCCTCGTCCATGGAAAAATTGCCCGGCAGGTCGAAAATCAGCCGGAAATCGTTGGCGTTGCCCGAGGTGGAGTCCACCTTTTTGGTATGGGGCATCAGGTAGCCGAAGGTAATGGCTATCAGAGCGAGGATGGCCAGGACGGTATCCAGCCGATGAGCAAGGACAAATTTGAGGCTGCGCTGATAGGCCGCTTTGGCCCGGCTGATCAGCCGCCACTCCGGCGCGGGATCGCGGCTGGACAGGCGGGTGGTGGCCAGGGGAATGAGCACCAGGGCCACAAATAGCGAGCCCAGCAGGGCAAAAATTACCGGAACCCCGATGCGCTTCAGATAAAAGCTGAAAAAGCCGCTTTCGTCGCGGATGATGAGCATGGGGGTAAACACAATAGCTGTGGTCAAGGTGGCCATGATGACGGCCAGCGCCACTTCGCTGGCCCCCCAGATGGAGGCCTCCCTGGCGGCCAGCCCCTCGTTCCGTCGGTGGTAAATATTTTCCAGTACCACAATGGCGTTGTCCACCACCATCCCCACGCTGATCATCAGGCCCATCATGGTGACTGTGTTCAACGTCCAGCCCATGAAAAACATGCCGATCAAGGCAATGAGCACCGAGAGGGGAATGGAGACCATCATGATGAGGGTCATTTGCAGTTGCCGGAGGAAAAAGAACAGAATGATGATGGCGAACAGCCCGCCCCACAGGGCGGTGTTGATCAGGTTTTGAATGGACTCTTCGATAAAGTCGCCCTCGGCAAACAAAATATTCACTTCGGCGCCGGCCAGCTGGGGCTGGCGGATAATGTCCTCCTGAATAATCTTGCGCAGCTTGCGGGTCAGGGCCACCGAGTTGGCCAGAGACTCTTTGTGAATTTCCAGCTTGAAGGCGGGCTTTCCGTTGATGCGCTGATACCAGTCCCGCTTTGGCACATCGTACTTGACTTCGGCGATGTCCCCCAGGGTAACCCCGTAAGCATTGATTGGGATCCGTTTCACTTCCTCGAAGGACTTAAACCGGGCCACCGAACGGACCAGAAATTTTTTTCCTCCTTCCGAGACCCAGCCGGAGGAAAGGGCGAAATTATCTTTGCGGAGTCGGTTCATTAAATCGAACATGTTGATGCCGTAAGCCTGAACCTTGTTCTGGTCGATCTGAATCTGCAGCACTTTCTCGAAGGCCCCGAACATTTCGATATTGGCCACCCCATCGATGCGCTCGATGGGGCGCTTCACGTAGTGATCGACGATGAAGTAGGGATCTTCCACCGACTCGGGCAGGGAAATGGACAGGAAGATCACCGGCGTGTCATTTCGCCCAAATTTTCGCAGGTAATAGCGGTCCACGTCGTCGGGTAACTGAGCCCGGGCCCGCTCCATGCGATCCCGCAGCAGGTCGTAAGCCACATCCATATCGGTACCCGGAGTGAACTCCAGCCAGGTCCAACACCCGTTGTTGCTGCTGTAGGTGTTCACCCGCCGGACGCCTGGAATGGTTCGCACCTGTTCCTCGATGGGCCGGGCAATCTGTTCTTCCACCTCCTGCGGGCTGGCGTTGCGATAGGGTGTCCACACGCCCAGAAAGGGAGGGCTGAAACCGCTGGGCAGCAACTCCAGCGGTATCTGCTGATAAGCCACAAAGCCGATGACCAGAATGGCCAGCAGGGTCACCAGGATGGTAATGGGCCGCCTGACGGCCAGATGGGGCAGGAACGAGGGCCTGTTCATAACTGGAGCTCCTTACCACAGTGCGCAGAGGGCAGCCGGCCGGTCATGGGGTGGCCTCCGGCTTATCTTTTTCGAAAATGGCGTACACGGTGGGAATAACCACCAGCGTCAACAGGGTGGCACTGGTCAGACCGGCAATCACCGTGACCGCCATGGGGGTTCTCAGTTCGGCGCCTTCCCCCAGACCAAGCGCCATGGGGAGCAAGCCCAGCACGGTTGTGGCGGTGGTCATTAAAATGGGCCGCAGGCGAGCCTGGCCGGCCTGAACAATGGCCTCATGCAGGGGCAGGCCCCGCCGGCGCAGCTGATTGATGTAGTCCACCAGCACAATGGCATTGTTGACCACAATGCCGGCCAGCATGATTAACCCGAGGAAAACCATGATGTTGAGCGGCGTTCCGGTAATCCACAGCGCCAGTGCCACACCGATAAGGGCAAAGGGCACGGTAAACAAGATGACGAACGGGTGAATCAGCGATTCGAACTGGGAAGCCATCACGATGTACACCATGAAAATGGCCAGAGCCAGGGCCAGCTTCAAGCTGCCCAGGGACACTTCCATTTCTTTATTCTGCCCGGCGATTTCGAACTGAAAGTCCGGGGGCACTTCCAGGGATTGCATCACGTGGTACACATCGGCGGTGGCGCTGGAGAGGCTGCGACCGGCCACGTTGGCCATGATGACCACCGAACGCTGCTGGTTGATTCGCCGGATTTCGCTGGGGCCCTCGGTGATCTGCAGGTCGGCCACACTCTCCAGGGGAATGGGCACCCGACCGCCGGGATTGATGTTGAGGCGGCGCAGATGAGCCAGGGTGGCCTTATCGGCATCCCGAACACGCACCAGCACATCGATGCGGCGATCTTCTTTCTTAAATTCGGTGGCCACATCGCCCCGCACCTTGTTGCGCACAATGTTGGCCACGTCCATGACCGTCATACCATAGTAGGCCAGTCGGGACCGATCGTAATGAATCTGGATTTCGGGGTTTCCGGTTTGCAGATTGGACTTCACATCGTAAAGTCCCGGGACCCGGGAAAGGCGGTTCACCGCCAGCCGACTCAATTCGCTGAGCTTGGCCAGGTTGTAGCCCTTGATTTCCACTTCGATGGGCGTACGGAAGCTGAAGAGCACCGGCCGGGAAATTTTGTAGGCCATGCCGCTGGTCCGACCCAACTCTTCCCGAACCCGAGCCACTACCGCCTCTTCGGTGTGAGCAATGTCTCCGTTTGGCTTCAGCGTCACGGTAATCAGGGCGGTGTGCTCGCCGGATTCCCGGTCGGTAATCTGGGTAAGGTCCACGCCGGCTACCGTGGCCACCTTCTGCACTTCCGGCTGCGCCAGGAACAGCTGTTCGATGGGGGCCACCAGCTCGGCGGTGGTTTCGACCGGCGTACCGACCGGGAAGCTCACCTCCACGTTAAACTCGCCCTGATGCACTTCCGGGATCAGCTCGCTGCCCAGATGGGGCAGCAACACAAATAGGGTGAGTAGGAAGGGGATCAGCGCGCCGGCCAGAACGGCAAATTTTCGTTCCAGCGCCCAGTTGATGACCCGGGGGTAGAAGGCGTACAGGCGTTGCAGACCGGCGGAGAAACGCTTCATCAGAAACTGAACCATCGGGCCCAACGTGCGGCGAACGCCCAGCCCGATGGCCCCGATCAGCAGGCCGGCGCCCACAAACAACGCCATGAATAGCTTGCTGAAAAGGTTCAGCACAAAGGCAATCACAAAGCGAATCAGGATGTAGGCCAGGCGGAGGGGCAAAAGGAGCAGAGCCGGAAGCCGCCCCAGGCCCGATCTGCCGTTGAGGCCCTGGCGCAAACCGGATAGCGAGGCTTTCAGCTGGCCGATGCTTTCGAAGTGCGTGAAAAACGCCCGTGGCGTTAATGCGGACTTTTCTCCTGCCTGCCAGTTAAACTGCCGGGAGGCAAGCATGGGGATGAAAAACAGCGCCACACCCAGCGAGGCCAGCAAGGAGAACACAACGGTTAGGGCCAGATTACCGAAAATCTGGCCGGCCACGCCCTTGACGAAAACCATGGGGAAGAAAACGGCGATGGTTGTCAGGGTGGAGGCGGTCACCGCCGCCCCGACCTCCTGGGTGCCGCGAACCACCGCATCCAGCAGCCGATCGCCTTCCTCCATGCAGCGGAAAATGCTCTCGGTGACCACAATGGAGTTGTCCACCAGCATCCCGATGCCCAGGGCCAGCCCGCCGAGGGACATGATGTTCAGCGAGACATCGAACAGGCGCATGGGCGCAAAAGTGGCCACAATGGAAATGGGGATGGCCAGCCCGACGATCAGGGTGGTTCGCAGGTTGTTCAGGAACAGAAACAGCACCAGCACGGCCAGAATGCCGCCCCAGATGGCCGTCTGCTTGACCTCCTGAATGGAATTTTGAATAAAGCGAGATTGATCGGTCAGGATTTCCAGATGCATGGACCGGGGCAGCCGGTAGGCAATGAAGTCGGTCATGGTTTTCCGGCGCAATTGTTCCAGAAAAGCCTGCCGGCGATTTTTTCGGGAGGCGCCGCGGGCCTGGTCCATTTTTTTCTCCGGGCCCTTCGGCTGGGCCTTCATCCGGGCCACATAGGCCTGTTGCTCGGGTGTGCCGAACAGCTTCTCCCGCACCCGGCGGGCCACCTCCACAATGTTGGCATCGCCCTCTTTGTAAACCTCCAGCTCCACACTCTCCTGGCCATTAAGACGGGTGATGATCTGGCGCTCTTTGTGAGTCCGATACACCCTGCCGATGTCCTTCAATCGAATCCGGCGGCCGTTGTTGGTGCCCACATAAATATCGCCGATTTCGTCTACCGTCTTAAATTCGTTCAGGGTACGGACGATGAATTCGGTCTGCCCCTCCTTCAGTTCTCCACCGGCCAGGTTCACATTTTCCTGGTTGAGCCGCTGGCGAATCTGCTGAATGTCCAGCCCCATCAGGGTGATTTTGCTTTCGTTCAGCTCCACCCGAATTTCTTCCTCGTAGCCTCCCTTCACCTTCACGGCGGCCACGCCGGGCAGGGTTTCCAGCGAGCGTTTGATGTCCTCCTCAGCCACGTAACGGGTAAAAAACAGATCCGGGCCTCCGCTCAGGCCCAGGCGAATGATCGGGTCCAGCGAGGGATCGTAGCGCAGAATAATGGGTTTTTCGGCATCGTCGGGCAGAAAGACCAGGTCCAGCTTCTCCCGAACTTCGGTCACCGCATCGTTCATGTCGGTGCCCCAGTTGAACTCCAGAATTACATCGGACTGGCCGGCTTTGGACACCGAAGTGATCGACACCAGGTTGGCCACCACGCCCAGCGCCTCTTCGATGGGACGGCTGATGGCCGATTCCACCTCCTCCGGCGCCGCACCCGGGTATTCGGTGCGCACGGTCAGCGAAGGGTAGGTGATGTCCGGCATCAGGTCCATGGGGAGCTGCTTGTAGGAAAGCCAGCCGAAGACCAGAATGCCGGTTACGATCATGAAGATGGTGACCGGCCGGGTAATGGTGACCCGGAAAATGCTGCTGGAAGGTTGAGTCTGTTCGGTTGCTTTTGCTCGGTTGCTCATTGGAATGGCTTTGTCCAGAAACGGTTTTTCAGTTAGTGACGACCTGCCGATGGAAATCGCTTCCGATTGCCGGGGCGTTTCTTCGGATCGCGGGAAGCAGCAGGCTCCCCGGCCCCTTGCTTTGCCCGGCCTGCTCGATAGGCCACCATCAGCGTGTCGATATCCTCCTGCCAGGCAAATTTTCGGGTGGCGGTAACCTGAACCAGGGTGCCGTCCCGTAAGCCATTCTGGCCCAGCACTACAATTGGCGTGCCCAGTTTTATGGGATTGAGCAACTCCACCTTTTCGGCGTCCTCGTAACCGCCCTTGAGTTCAACCTTTCGGGCAGTATCCCCATGTAAAACAAACAGATAGCGGCGTTCGTTTTCGTAGATGAGGGCCATTTTGGGTACCAGAGGGACGTTCTCGTGGGTGTCCTCGATGAGCTGGGCCTGAACGTACATGCCTGGCCGCAATTCATTCCTGGGATCGCGCACGCCAACGGTTACTTTGAAGGTGCCGCTCTGGGCATCGATGATGGGGCTGATCCGCTTCACCCAGCCTTCAAACTGGCGATCCGGCAACACTTCCGTGCTAATAATGGCCTTCTGGCCTTTGTGGCACTTGCGCAAATCGTCCTGAGGCACGTGCAGTTTGACCACCTTTTCGTTGAGATTGGAGATGATGAACAGGCTGTTGGCCGGCTGAATGCGGTCGCCCAGGTTGACCAACCTTTCGCCTACCACCCCGTCGATGGGGGACCGGATGAGGGTGTAATCCAGATTCAGTTTGGCTTCCTTCCAGGCGATTTCGGCCTGCTTCATCTGCAGGCGGGCGTTTTCGTATTCTTCTTCGCTGACCAGATTTTTGGTCTGCAGGGCCTGCAGGCGTTTGAAATTGGCGGTTTGCCGTTCAAATTCCAGCCGGGCCCGCTCTTCGGCCAGCTGGTATTCCTGCTGCTCCAGTTGCAGCAAAGGCTGGTTCCGCTTCACATGCTGGCCTTCCTCCACAAAAATTTTTTCGACCAGACCCTGAATGCGGGAATACACGGTGACGGTTTGCTCGGTTTCCAGGGGGGCGCTGTAGAGCAGGTAGCTGGCAATATCCCCGCTGGCTAGCAGCGTGATTTCCACGGGAACCGCCTTTAATTCTCCTCCGCCCGGCCGGCCGAACATGCCCCGGCGCCCCTGCGCAGCTGCCCCTTTGACCTGCTTCTTTTCCTTTTTAGAAGACTGATCGGTGTTTTCCTTTGCTGCTCCGCGGTTACCGCAGCCGGTGGCAAGCAGCGCCGCCACCAGAAGCAGGGCAAACCATGGAAGGTGATGGCCTTTCCACAACTTCATCTACTCGATCTCCTGTTAAATGTCGGTTGCCTGTGCCCAACCATTCGTTCCTGCTGCCCCGGCGGCGGGCAAGCAGGCTTCTTCTATTAAAATGTGCCACTCTTACGAAATCGCCTTGAGGTTGTTTCCGGAGAAAAAATTTATCCTTCCTTGTGGATGCACGCCTGCCGGGGAACCGACCGGCCCCATCCATCAAAACGTTTTTAGACAGCCTGATCCGGTGGACTCTTTTAAGTTTTTTTGGTCCAAAATAGAGAACCTGGTTAATTTAAGCAGGGATGGGAGGCAATCGAAAATCAGGAATGAGGAAAAATGTGTCGAGTGCACGATTGAGTCCCTCCTGGGAGCGCCTTCGGTTTTCTACCCTGTCTCTGGCCGCCGGGTGGCTGGCGCCGCTGGTGCTGCCGGGATATTTTACCAGCTTGAGAACCCGGGTGCTTCACGCCGACCGGCCGGAGGCGCTGCGGCAGGCGGGCCGTTCCATTATTTTTATCCTCTGGCACGAACATCTGTTACTGCCCCTTTACCTGCACCGCGGGCAGGGGATTACCGTGCTGGTGAGCCAGCACCGGGACGGGGAGCTGGTAAGCCGGTTGTTGCATCGCCTGGGCTACCGGACGGTGCGCGGTTCCAGTACCCGGGGTGGGGGAGCGGCCTACCGGAGGCTGCTGAATTTGCTTCTGTCTGGAAGGGCGGAGGTAGCCATCACCCCGGACGGGCCCCTGGGGCCGCGGCGCAGGGCCCACGCCGGCGCGGGGCGCCTGGCTCTGGAATCCGGGGCAGCGATTGTGCCCATTTCCGTTGTGGGCAGCAGGGTTCGGCGGTTGAACAGCTGGGACCGCTTCCTTCTCCCGCTGCCGGCTTCCCGGGTGGTAATTAACTACGGCCAGCCGTTGTGCTGGGAACCCGCCCCACCGCGCGAGGTTCTGACCCGGCGGCTGGCGGAGCTGCAGGCCGCCCTCCAGGCTGCCGAACAGGAGGCCCTGGCGTGGCTGCACGGCTGAACGGGCTGAAATGGGGACTGTGGCCGCTGGGAGTGGTTCACGGGGCAGCGGTGTGGTGCCGCAACCGCCTGTACGATCGGCACTGGCTCCCGGTACATCAGCTGCCCCGGCCGGTCATCAGCGTGGGCAACCTTCAGCTTGGGGGGACAGGCAAAACACCGCTGACCGCCCAACTCATCGAGGCCCTGGAAGCACGCGACCTGCGGGTAGCCGTCCTGACGCGGGGCTACCGGCGCCGCAGCCGGAGCACGCAGATTGTGCCCGCCTGCGCTACGCCCCCTCCTCCAGTGCAACAGGTGGGGGATGAACCGCTGCTCCTGTTTCGGCGGTTGCGCAAGGGGATTCTGGGGGTGGGGTCAGATCGTTACCGGACCGCCCAGCAGATACTGGCTCAGCATCCGGTGGATGTGTTCCTGCTGGACGATGGATTCCAGCATCGCCGCTTAGCCCGGGATCTGGATATCTGCCTGGTCGATTTTTCCCGATGGCCGGCCCATCCTCTCCTGTTTCCCGTCAGTGAATTGCGGGATCTGAAATCCAGCCTGCGGCGCGCAGATGTGGTGCTCCACACCGGCCCGGCCGCCCGGGCCGCTCAGGTGCAGGCATGGGTAGCCCGAACAGGACGGCAGGACCAGCCCTGGTTTGCCTTCCGGAAAAGGCCGGCCGGCTGGGTCGATCTGCGCAGCGGCCGCCCGGTGGCCCAACTCAACGAGAGGGACCGGCCGGCCGGGGCCATCTGCGGCCTGGCCTGCCCCACCCACTTCTGGCACAGCCTGCAAGCCCAGGGCCTCAACCCGGTCTGGCGACGTGGTTTCCCCGATCACCATTGGTACCGCCTCCCGGACCTGCAGGCCATTCTGCGGGCCAGGCAACGGTACGGATTCAACAGTTTGCTTACCACCGAAAAGGACGCCCTCAAGCTGGTCGGTTTGGTGAACCACCTGCCTGCCGATCTCAAGCTGTTTTATCTGAAAATCGAGATGCAGGTGGAACAATTCCCCCGGCTCCTGGCGCTGATTGTGGATCGGTTGGGCGCTTATCGGCGGTGATCGGGAGCCGGCCAGGCTAGCTCCCAGTGCGCCCGATGCGCGGAAAGGGGAACTTTTGTGAACAACTGTTCATATAGTTTCCTGGAAGCGATTGAAGAAAAAATTCTCAGCCGGTTGACAGCCGGCCAACTTGGTATTAAATTGGCGGCGCTTGAATTGATCGCGGGGTGGAGCAGTCTGGTAGCTCGTCGGGCTCATAACCCGAAGGTCGCAGGTTCAAATCCTGCCCCCGCTACTAAGATGTCCAACGAAAATTGTCCTGCTCTGTCAGGACAATTTTTTTACCCATGGCGGCGTAGCTCAGCTGGTCAGAGCAGCGGAATCATAATCCGCGTGTCCGGGGTTCGAATCCCTGCGCCGCCACTTTCTTTTTTTCTGATACCCGCCCATGACCCGATCCCTTGAACACGCATTTCTTCGTTTCGTTAACGAAAACCGTCTCATTGAACCGAATCGCCCCCTGGGTGTGGCGGTCAGCGGGGGGATGGATTCGGTTGTCCTTTTGCATCTCCTGAATCAGTGGCGGGCCCGGTTAAAGGTTCACCTGTATGTGCTGCACGTGCACCATGGGTTGCGAGGCCAGGAGGCGGATGAAGATTTGCTGTTTGTGGAAAATCTGGCCGAGCAACTTTGTTTGCCCTTCAGCAGTGCCCGGATGGATGTGCGGGGCTATGCGCGAAGCCACCGGCTCAGTCTGGAGGAAGCCGGCCACCTGTTGCGCGAACAACAGTTTTTACGCTGGCGAGATGAGCTGGGGCTCCAGGCGGTAGCCACCGGACATCACGCCGACGACCAGGCGGAAACCCTGCTCATGCGCCTGATCCAGGGCACCGGCATCGAGGGTCTTGCCGGGATCCGGCTGAAGAAACCCGGCCTGGTGCGCCCGCTTCTGTTTGCCCGGCGCTCGGAAATCCAGCACTTTGCCCTCCGGCGCGGCCTGGCCTATCGCGAGGACCCCAGCAATCGCAACATGCGCTTCCTGCGTAACCGCATTCGCCACCGGCTCATGCCGCTGTTGAGGGAGGAATTTGGCTTCGATCCGGAGAGCAACTTGCTCCACCTTTCGCTGGTGGTTCAGGATTGGGTGGCCTTCATGGAGCCGGAGCTGGAAAATCTGAAGAAACAGATAAATAAAGCGCGGGTTGGAAATCAAATTGAACTTGATATATCTGTATATCAGGCCTATTTTTCTTGGCTACGAGTGAGACTTTTGGAGCAGATTTTGCAGGAAATTTTAAATCGCCCATACCGGCTGTCCTACCGGCGGTTTCATCAGTTCGATCGGTGGGTCCAACGGGCGCAGACTGGTGCTCATTATGCGCTCCATCCGGCAGTCTGGGTTTGGCGGCGGGATGACCGGTTGGTTTTCCTTCCCGAAGCCGCGACCGATGCCTCCCTGGATCCGGTCTCCCTGGAGCCGGAGGGCGAATTTGAGTTGCCCGAATTCGGTCTGAGGATTACCGTGGAGCTGTTACCCCGGGAGGCAGTTGAATTTACCCGGGACCGCACGGTAGAATTCCTGGATGCGGCCCAGCTCGAGTTTCCACTCCTGCTGCGCCGCTGGCAACCCGGGGATCGTTTCGTTCCCCTGGGTATGAGCGGATCTCGCCTGGTAAGCGATTTCCTCACCGACCGGGCGGTTCGAGGGCCGGAAAAGCGTCAAGTGCCGGTGCTGGTCTCCGGCCACCGCATTGTGGCGGTGCTCGGGCAGGGCATCGACGATCGTTTTAAAGTTAAAGAGAACACAAAACGCGTACTCAAAATTCAAGTTGAGAGGATATGAACGAGCCAAAGCAACGGTTGCAGTTGGAAGATTTGACTTTCGAGGTTTTGCTCACCGAAGAGCAGATTCAGGCCCGCATTCGCGAGCTGGGCGAAATCATTTCCCGCGACTACGAAGGCAAGGTGCCCATTCTGGTCGGCGTTTTGAACGGGGCTTTTTTGTTTCTGGCCGATCTGATTCGGACCCTCAGCATCGATTGCGAGGTGGATTTCATTAAAATCTCCAGCTACGGGGACGCCCGGGTCTCTTCCGGGGAAATTACCATGATTAAAGATTTCAGCGCCGACCTGCGCGGCCGGGACATTATTGTGGTCGAGGATATTGTGGACAGTGGTCTTTCGGTTCAATATTTGAAACGCCGCATCAACAGCATGCGCCCCGCCTCGCTGAAGTTCGTCTCGCTGTTGATTAAAAAAGGCGCGGCCAAGGTGGAACTGGATATTGATTATGTGGGTTTTGAGATAGAAAATAAATTCGTCATCGGTTACGGACTGGATTACAAACAGAAAAAGCGTAACCTGAAGGCGATTTATCAACTGGTTGAAGAAAACAGCTGAAGTGCGTGGTGAATTTATGAAATTAAAAAAAGAGAAGAAAAGCAATGCCACCGGCCCGCAGCGCCGACCGCAGCGGCCCGGTGGCGGTCCACCCAATCCCAACAACGATGAATTCCAGTGGAAAAAAGGATCCCGCAACATCCTCTTCTGGGTCATTTTAATCATCGGCATTCTGTTTATTTATTCCCTTTTTCCCTTGGGGCGGCAGAAGGAGCGGGAAGTGCCTTATTCCCAGTATTTGTATTTCCTGGATAAGGGGCAAATTGCCCGGGCGGAAGTGCTGGTTCAGGACAATGTGTTCATCGGCTACCTGAAGGAACCTTTCAGCGATCGGCTGCCCAACGGCAAGTTGGTGAAGTACGATCGCTTCAAAACCGTGCTCCCCTTTATCGATGAAAATACGGTAAAGCAATGGCGCGAGCAGGGGATTGCCCTGAAGTTTACCCGTACCTCCAACGATTGGCTGATGATTTTCGGCAATCTTCTGCCCTGGGTGCTGTTGATCGGGGTATGGGTTTTTGTGATGCGCCGGATGCAGGCCGGGGCAGGGGGCAGGAATATTTTCTCCTTCGGCAAGAGCCGTGCCCGCATGCTCATGGAAAACGAGACCCGGGTAACCTTCGACGATGTAGCCGGCTGTGACGAGGCCAAGGAAGAGCTCCGGGAAATCATCGAATTTTTGAAGAATCCGGCCAAATTCAGCAAGCTGGGCGGTAAAATTCCCAAAGGCGCGCTGCTGCTGGGGCCTCCCGGAACGGGGAAAACCCTGCTGGCTCGGGCTGTGGCCGGGGAAGCGGGCGTGCCATTCTTCTCCATGAGCGGTGCGGACTTTGTGGAAATGTTTGTCGGGGTTGGCGCCAGTCGGGTGCGGGACCTGTTTGAACAGGGCCGCAAAAATGCGCCCTGCATTATTTTTATTGACGAAATCGATGCCGTGGGCCGTCAGCGGGGGGCCGGTCTGGGCGGCGGACACGACGAACGGGAACAGACCCTGAACGCCCTGCTGGTGGAAATGGACGGATTCGACACCGCGGAAGGGGTCATTATTCTGGCAGCCACCAACCGCCCGGATGTGCTGGACACCGCTCTGCTCCGTCCCGGACGGTTTGACCGCCAGATTGTGGTGGATCGGCCCGACGTCCGGGGAAGGGAGGGCATTCTCCGCGTGCATACCAAAAATATTCCCCTGGCAGACGATGTCGATCTGTCGGTGATTGCCAAGGGGACGCCCGGCCTGGCCGGGGCTGAACTGGCCAACCTGGTCAACGAGGCGGCCCTGTACGCCGCCCGCCACAACCGGGACAAAGTGACCATGGAAGATTTTGAAATGGCCAAGGATAAGGTAATGATGGGCATGGAGCGGCGCAGCATGATTATCAGCGACGAAGAAAAACGCTCCACGGCTTACCACGAAGCCGGCCACGCCCTGGTGGCTAAGCTGATTCCCGGCTCGGACCCGGTTCACAAGGTTACCATCATCCCCCGTGGCCGGGCCCTGGGGGTGACCGCCACCCTACCCATCGACGAACGGCACAATTATTCCAAGGAATATTGCGAAATCCTGCTCTGCCATCTGCTGGGCGGCAGGGTGGCCGAGAAACTGGTCCTCCATCAACTGACCACTGGTGCCGGAAGCGACATCGAGCGGGCTACCGAACTGGCCCGGAAAATGGTCTGCGAATGGGGCATGAGCGACAAACTGGGCCCGCTGACCTTCGGTAAAAAAGATGAAGAGATTTTCCTGGGACGGGAAATTGCCACCCACCGGGATTACAGCGAAAAAACGGCTCAGGAAATCGATGCCGAGGTTCGCAGGATTGTGTTGGAGGCCGAGAAGCGGGCCGAAAAACTGCTTTCGGACAACATCGACAAGTTGCATCGCATTGCCGAGGCCTTGCTGGAGCGGGAAATTCTGGATGGTGAGGAAATTGATCTGCTGATCGAAGGCAAACCCCTGCCGGCCCGGGAAGCCGGACGGCGGTACCGGACATTTTCGACGGCTAAGGATAGCCCCTCCGAGGATGGGTCGGCTTCCGAACAGGAAACCCAGGCCGATGTTGCGGTTGTGGAAGAACAGCCGGAACAGAACGATCCCGGCGAGCCGGCGGTTCAATCCGGCAAAACAGGAGAAGAACCGGCAGGGTGATCCTTTTGATCCGATCGGACAGTGCGCTCATTTTTTGCAAAACCCGCTTCGGCTTGCCGAGCGGGTTTTTTGTTCCGGGGCCTTGAACCGGTTTGCTGTGCCCAAACAGGGCTTGGCTGGCGAATTGCCCTTCAAAGGAAATTGCCAGGCACCTATTGCCTCGGATCTGCTGCCGGCCTGGCCAGGGCAGGAAAAATCTTGGAAATTCCATTGGGTGGAGCGGCATTGCTGCCGAAATTCTTCAGGATGTGACCTGTGTTGACCCAGCCTACAATGGGCAGTGGATGAACCAC
>RFHE01000368.1 GCA_003696445.1 Calditrichota bacterium
CAGATGCTGGTAGCTGTCTAACTGTAGTTTCCTGGGCGCAAAGGGCCCGTTGTGGCAGATGACACAGCGCTCTTTAAACAGAGGGACCAGATCCTGGTAGGTAACCTGCTCCTTTGGCTCCTCCTCCGGCAGCAGGGCCGGGCCCAGCCAGAACGGGAGCAACCAAAACATATTGCCAACAGCAAGCCACAACCCGTAAATGGAAAATCGTCTGGTGCCGGGGCGACCTTTTCGACGGGTACAATTCACGTTTTTCCTCCACAATCAGGACGTTTTCATTGGCCCTTCGGGGGGAGCTTCCCCACGGTTTCCTGAGCGCTGCCCGGGCTGTCTCAAAAGCAAAGCAAGGCGATTAAAATTTCGTGTCATGGCGTTGAGTAGTTGGGGCCAAGGCATCGCTTACAACAGCTCTCTTTGACAAAGTGCAACGGTTTAGAAAAAAATAGCCCCTGGAATCCTTTATTTACGGGGATCTTACCCCCCCTTCGCCCCCCTCTGCAGGCAAACACATGCATTTTGTATTTCGTATTCTCCATGCAGCTTGCTGCCAGTAAACCAGTTATTTGAATAACCCTATCCCAATTTTAACTGTTTGAACAGCCCCGATAGCCGTCCTACCGAGCCCAGCATTGCTGGAACAGGTTGAGGTGCGCCTGGGCCGATTGCTGCCAGCAAAAGCGAGAGACCTGCAGGCTCCCGGCCCGGGAGAGGCGGGTACGCAGATCGCGCCGGTGGATTAACAGGGCCATGGATTCGGCGAGGGCCTCCGGTGAAGCGTCGCTCGGGTAATGGGCGGCTTCCCCCAGCACCTCCTGCAGGCTGCCGCCGGTGGAGGCAACCACCGGACAGCCATGGGCCATGGCCTCCACCGGGGGGAAACCAAACCCCTCTTCCAGGGAGGGATAAACAAACAGCGCCGCCCGGCGATACAACCGATGTACGGTGGCGGTGCTCACGTAGCCGGTGAACCGCACATTGGGGAAAACCGGGCAGCCGTTGCCCCTGCCGGTAACCAGCAGCTCCATGCCATGGGACCGGCTTAATTGCCTGAAGGCGGCCAGCAGCGTTTCCAGGTTTTTGGAGGGCGCCAGCCGCCCGAGAAAGAGAATAAATCGCTCCCGCGCAGCAGGCTCAACAGGGCGAGGAAGCTGCTCGTGGATGCCCGGCCCGTGGTAAATCACCTGCATCCGGGAGGGGGATAGTCCGTAATGGGCCGCCAGCTGGTCGCGGGTGTGCCGGGAAGGGGCCACCACCTGAACCGCCCGGCGCAGAACTCTGGGCAGAACCCACCGGAAATAGGCATACTGGCGCCGATGCTGCCGGGGCAGGTGCAGAGGAATCAGGTCGTGCACGGTAACTATCTGTCTGGGATGGGCAAAGCTGGCCTCCATCTGGCTGGTGGAAAAGAGGGGCTGGTGCCGATGCTTCAGGCCCAGATAGTTGGCAAAAGCCAGCCGCCGCAAATGGCCGGCCAGCTGAAAGTCCGGTGAAAGGGCGGCACTCACCCAGCGGATTCTAATATGTTTCGGCCACGCGATTTGCTGAAAATGTACCGCTGCCGCCCGGTTCAAATAAACCAAAAAAGTAAACGGGGAGAGGACCACGGCCAGGTGCTTCAACAATTGCATCGAATAGACGCCAATGCCGTCCAGATGCCGCCCGATATGGGTGGCGTTGATGACGATGGGCAGCATGGTGGCCGCGCTTTTACTGATTTGAATCAGATTGTTCCAGGCCATCGGCAGGTTCCTTTCTCCCTGTCAGTTGGAGGGCATCCTTCAATTGGCTTGACTTTTGACGACTCGATCAACCGGCCTGTCCCTGCGCCTGGCGGTAGGCGTGGGCCACCGCTTCCGGTTCTCCATCGGCCACCACCCGTCCCCGATCCAGCCAGAGCAGGCGGGAACACTGGGTGACCAGAAAGTCCAGATTGTGGGAAACAAACACCACCGTGCGGCCGGTGCGCATGAGGCGCTGCATGCGGACCAGACACTTGCGCATGAAAAACTCATCGCCGACGCCAAACACTTCGTCCACCAGCAAAATATCCGGGCGGACATCGGTGGCCAGGGCGAATGCCAGCCGCGCATACATGCCGGAAGAGTAGGTTTTCACCGGCTCATCAAAAAAGCTACCCAGCTCGGCGAAGGCGGCAATGGCGGCCAGTTTGGATTCAATCTCCCGGCGCTGGTAGCCCATTAACATGCCGGCCAGCAGGCAATTTTCCCGGCCGGTCAGGTCCGGTTGAAAGCCGATGCCCAGTTCCAGCAGCGGCACCAGGTGCAGATCCCGGTCCAGCCACACGCGGCCCTGCTGGGGATAAATCACCCCGCTCAGCACCCGCAACAGAGTGGATTTGCCGGCGCCGTTTCGGCCGATGATCCCCACATGCTCCCCGTCGCAAATTTCCAGGGACACCCCATCCAGGGCGGTGACATAAGCGGCCGGGGCCTTCTTCAGCCAGCGGGCCAGACTGTAGCGCAAACTGCGCTGGCGAGTGGCGTACCGTTCAAAGCGAACGGTAACCTCCTCCAGGGCAAAAACGGGCTGCTTCCCGGAAGGGCGTGCCTTTTCATCCGCCCAATCCAGGGCTCGGCTCTGCCGGGGGACCAGACTCACCGGCGCTTCCTTTCTCGTTTTCCCGAGAGCGATTTGCGCTTTCTCTCTTGAATTCCCATTCAACCTTCCTTTACAAGTAGTAGTAGAGCTTCTGCCGGGTCCAGCGCAGGCAGCTCAGGCCGATGGCCAACCAGAGCAACCCCTGAGCAAACGCAACGCCCCAGTCCAGCGCACCGGGCCAGGCGGCCTGGTAAACCGGCTTCTGCCACAGGGCGGCCAGATAGGTGATGGGATGCCAGCGCATCAGCTGGGCCTGCAGCGAGCTGCTCTCGAACAGGCCGGCATGAAACAGAATCGGCGCGGAGAAAAACAGCAGCATGAGCAGCATCTGGACCATGGGTTTCACATCCCGGAAAAAGGTGTACAGCACCGCGGTGGACATGCCCACCCCCAGGCCCAGCATGGCCCAGGGAATGAAGGCCAGGGGCAGAACCACCAGGTGAATGGTCCATTGATCCTTGATGAACAAAAACAACACGATCATCACGGTAAGTGAAAAACCGAATTCGGCGGTGGCGATCAGCCAGCGGGAAAGGGGAAACGCCACCGGCGAAACACTCATTTTCTTCAACAACCATTCACCACCCACAATGGAATCGGTGAGGCTATTGACCAGCTTTTCGAAATAACGCCAGGGCACCAGTGCGCTGAACAGAAACACTGCATAGTCGCTGATGTTCATTCGGTTTACCACCGAAAAAACCAGACTCAGGATGACCAGATAGAGGGCCGGTTCCAGGAAGTTCCACAGAAACCCCAGGCTGGTGTACCGGTATTTCAGGCGCAACTGGTAACCGGCGTAATGCCAGGCGAAGCGCAGGGCGCGGGGCTCGAAAAGGGCCGGTGCCTGAATCTGGAATTTTGCCATAGAGACGTTTTCCTTTAAATAGCGACGTTTTGCCGGGCAGAAAGCCAGGCCGTATGGGTGCCGATTCAGGCCTCCCCGGAGGGTAACACCTGCACATCCACCCCGGCGAGGCTTACCTTGCCCTGGCGGCATTTGGCCAGAACGGCGTAGCAACAGGCATCGCTGGCTTCCAGGATCAGTTCCTGCTGCACCCGGCCGGGTTTCAACCCCTGAACCTGGCGAACAGCGACCTCCTGCACGCGCTGTGGTCGGAGCGGTTCCAGGCTGTGAATCCGCACCTCCAGCAGGGTCGGCTCCTGGCAGCCTCTCACCTCAAAAGCCACCTGAACAGGCCGCCGCCCACTGCCCAGCCAGATGTAGTCGGTATGAAACACCGTGCCATCCTCGGTTACCGGCTGGTTGGTGGTAAAGGGCTCGTGGCTGAAATAGCTCCCCGGCCTGCCTCCGGGGAGGGCGGCAAACGGATCCGGGGCAATCCGGCTGCGCTCTACCCAGCGCCGATACCGCTCCACCCCGAGGCGGATCCACTCCCGGCTCTGCTCCAGATGGACCTGAGCCCACCCGGTGCCAAAGGCCGGCCGCTCGCGTTTTTGCAGAGTAATCATCACCGAAGTAAAGGGCTGCTTGCCTTTCATCAATTGAATGTGGGGCACCTCTTCAATCAGGCACCCGGTCAACCGCCCGGCATCGGCACCAAGCACGTGCTGCAGGTTGCCGGGCAGGGGAAAATTGGCACTGTGCGAAGCAAGGCGCGCATCCAGCGGTCCGGTGGGGGCAAGCGGGCTCTCCTCAATCAGCCGATTGAGATAGGGAAAGCCAAACACATAGTTGTTGGGATCCTCGATGGTTTCTTCGCCATAGTGGAATTCGGTGGTCAGCACGTAATAGCCGCCGGGTTTGAGCACCCGGTACACTTCGTTCAGATGGGTCAGAAAGTCCTGGTAACCGCCGATATGCTCCACGGCACAGGCCGAGTAGCAAAAATCGAAGCTCCGGTCCGGGAAGTCGATTTCGCGCATGTCCATGTGGCGCACGGCCAGGCGTTCCAGCGGGGCCTCGAAAGGGGGTTCAGCTTTAACAAACTGTTCCGGGTCCATGGCCCGGGCGGTTTCCCACACCGTTTCGGGATTGTACAGATCGGTGGCCACCAGCTGCTCGATATGGGCAATGAGGGTAAAAAGGAGCCGCTCCCGGCCGCTGCCCAGCGAAAGCCCCCGGCTGCGGGGATGAACCACACCCAACCGCCGCAAGCTGCGGAAAATCAGGGCAAATTCCCACTGCTTGCGGTGGAACCGGGGCGTTTCGTGCAGTTCGGTCCGAATGATTTCCCCGACCACCGGATCGAACCAGTCCGCAGCATCGCACAGTTTGTTAAATCCGTTCACGGGTACCATTGCGCTTCTCTATTTTTTCCAGCATGTTGAGCACTTTTTGATAGACCATGTGCACCGGCAGGTTTTCCAGGCAGGCGCTGGTTCGCATGCCGGTCAGCTTGCAGGGGATGTCTTCGTTTCGCCAGCACGGGATGCAACCCAGGTGCCTGCGCAGGTCCACAAACTGGCAGTTTCGGTACTGGCGGGTCCGGACTTTGCCATCGATGGGTCCGTAGATGCCCAGGCAGGGGACCTTCACTGCAGCGGAAAAGTGGACAAAGGCCGAGTCCGGAGCCACCAGCAGCTGGCAGCGGGCGGCCAGGGCAAAAGCCTGGCGCAGGGAACGATTGTCGATTTTAAAAATGCGGGGATGCTCGTAGCCTTCAATTTTTCGGGCATCGAAGACCAGCACCGGATAGCGCTGGGCCAGTTTTAGCGCCAGCGGCTCCATGTAAGGATAATCCCGATACAACTCATCGGCATGGAGCTGAATGCCCACTACGGTCTGACCCTGCAGGCCATGTTGCTGCCAGAAGCGCTCGGCTTCACGGGCCTCATCGGGAAGAATCGTGTAACGGGGACGGCGGCTCATAAACCAGCGCCGCCAGCCGCGAATTCCCAGCGCACCGGCGAAAAGGTCCATACGACTTTTGCGCACCCGGGGCGCCCGTAACGCCTCGCCCTGAGCCGCCGGACAATGAGTAAAGTTGTACCAGCGCTTGTAGCGGAAGGGGTTGAGCGCCTGGCGTTCGATGTCCAGCAGCACAATATCGGGATTGCCCTGGAAGAGCGCGAAATAACGGCTCGGGATGGCCAGGTGAATCTCCTGGCGGGGGTAGCGGCGTTTCAGGGCATGCAGGGCCGGGGTCAGCATGAGCAGGTCGCCGATACCGCCCATGGCCCGGGTAATCAGGAAGTTTTTGCGCCGGATGCGAAAACCGGACCGTTCGGGCAGGGCGGGTACCGGAAGGGTCGGTGACGAGGCGTTCAGCCATTCAAAGGGGGCCTGCTTCAAGGCCCGCCGGGGAAAAAGCTGAGGCAGGAACACATTCATGATGTACACATAAATCAGCAAGAACGATCGGACGCCGCCCAGGCCGGGCAGCCGCCCGAAGAAGGGGAGCCTTTTCAGCCGGAAAAACAGCCAGTGGACCAGAAACAGGCAGCGAAAGGCCAGGGCCGCCTCGCTGGCAAACAGAACCCGCCAGCCGTGCCGGTAAATGGCACTGATCTGATCGGTAAAGGCCTCCCGGGCCTCCAGCTCGGTGTAAAAGTTTCGCAGGGCCTGGAAGAGCATTTCTTTGTAATAGGCCAGGCGGCCGGATTTGAGGGCTGCTGTGGAAAGGGTCTGGAAAAAACGCGGTAACACGGTGCGGTCGCCCAGCAGGTAGGGCTTTTCCAGCAGAGGGATCAGGCGCTGGTAAGCGTCCTCGAACCGCCCGCACAGATTGTCCAGCAGCGAAAGGTGGGTCTGCGTCCGAAGGGACAGATCGTGGAAGCGGGCCACTCCCAGTTCTGTGAGCGCCTGCAGGCGCGTGGCGGCCATCTCCAGCAGGCCCAGTTCAACCAGCTGGTCGGTCCATTCCAGGACGGCCATAAAATGTTGCCTGCGCAGGGCCTGCTTCCGGCGGGCGGCCTCCAGGCCAATGTCGATCAACGAGTTCAGGTAACTGAGTTCGTCCTTTTTGGGCAATTCGGCGGCCTCCTGGTGCAGGCGACGAATCACATGGATGCCCCCGCGAATGGTTTCCAGAAAGATGTAGCCGTCACAGAACAGATCGGCCAGGTAGCCCTGATGCTGGCGCAGGGTATTGTAAACCAGCTGGCCGTGCCCGGCCAGCGCCAGGGCCCGCAGCTCCTGTTCCAGACCCGGTCGAGGGCTGATCTTCGCTTTCACGGCCGATAAGTTTAATGGCGTGCTCATGACAGCTCATCTCGTAAAAAGGAATCCTGCAGGCAGGCTTCCAGCCACTTCTGCTCTTCCTGAACCAGGCGTTTTAGCTCGGCCAGGCGCTGTGGGGAAAAACCGGCCGGGGCTGATTGTTGAAACCGGCGGCAGGTCTGCAGCGCACCGGCAAAATCACCCACCTGAATCTGGCAGCGAATCTGCCGGTAGCGGCATTCCGGTGCCAGCAGAGGGAAACCATCGGCCACCTGGGCATACCAGGCCAGGGCATCCAGATACCGCTGGCCGGCTTCCAGCATGAGGGCATACCAGTAGCAGGCTTCTCCGTAAAGCCGGTGCGTTTGTTTGCCGGCCTTTTCGCCTTCCTCGACGGCCTTTTCAAATTCCAACAAGGCGCTGCGATGGGCCCGCTGCTGCATGAACAGCCAGCCGGCACGAAATCGGGCATTCATTCTGACCACCGGGCTGGTGGAGAGAGCCGCGGCCCGATGATAATACTTGCGGGCCGCCACCCAGTCCGGCTGGGCATCCTGTTCCAGACACCAGCCCAGATGGAAATAAACATCGCCCCTGTCCAGCCCGAAACCACGGGCACACTGGCGAAACAGCTGAAAAGCCTCGCGGAAAGCACCCTGCCTCTCCAGCGCCAGCGCTTCTTCGAACAGCGCGTGCGGGTCCTTCGATGCGGGCTCTCTGTGCAGCCTCATGGTGCCCCCGGAACAAAAAGGTGTTTTGTCGATGCCCCTCCCGGCTTCACCCGACGGAAGGGCATTGTTTTGTTAACGATTGTTCAGAGCAGTGTGAGATCAGATCGGTGATTAACCCGGATTTGCCGGTCCACAGTAAATCTGACTTAAGATAGGACCTTTGCCCCTGAATTTTACCATAGAAAATACATCCCTGTGGTGGGTAAACCGTCAAATCCCGTGCCAGATGGGGCAGTTTGCCACTCTACCGGGGGAAAATGCAGCGAGAAAGGTGGACGAGCAGCAACAATCTTTTGAAATGAGGGCAGGGACACGGCCGGAAGGGTGCAAATTGTGCACGGCACCGGCAACGCAGTGCACCTGGATCCGCCTGTGGGATCAGGAATAGTCCAGTTCGGCGGACTGGTAAAAATATTCGTAGAATCCTACGCGTTCCAGCTGGGGGCGAATTTCTTCGGTCAGGGCCTCGATACGCAGGCGGCCCAACCCCACCATATATTGTTTGACTTCTTTCATGAACTGCTGCATCCAGACGGCAAAGGCCAGCAATTCCTTGTCTCCGGGTGTGGGGGAAAGGATTTGCAGGGAGCCCTCTTCGTCGAGGCGAAACTGGCGCAGGCCCGGGAAGTAAGGCAACACGGTGTGATAGCTGGCATCCAGGAGCTGGCGGGTTTTACGCCGCCCCATCAAAGACGCAGTAAAATGGTAGCACAGATCATAGGTTTTCTGTAGCAACTCCGGCGAAAGTCCGTTCTGTTCGCTGTTCACCGGCATCCTCCCTTTAACTTAAAATGGATCGGACCAGTCGAAGCAATTCAGGAATTTCCTGAGAACTGGGGAAATAAACGGCCGGGGTAGTTTCCAGCCTCTGTCGGATCGATTCGGCCTGGTCGGTATCGGCCAGCACGATGACCGGCAACGAAGAGAAATTGCGCACCTGCGTGACAAACTCCGCGCCGCTGCCGTCGGGCAGTTTGGTATCCACCAGCACCATTGCCGGATTCAGGGAGCGGACCAGATTCTGCCCCTTGCCGATGGTTTCCACCGCATACACTTCGAAACCCTCCCGTTCCAGGGCCTGCTGCAGCAGCCGCTGGACCACCTTGCTGTTGTTGACGATGACGATACGCCGGGACTCGGACTCGGCGACCGGCTGGGCATCTTCCAGGCTGAGGGGCCGGGGCTGAATGACAAACTCGCCCTCCCGCCAGCTCAACATCCGGTCCATGGCCTGATCTTCCGGCAAATCCCCCAGCACCACCTGTTGAATGACGCCTTTTTCCAGTTCAATTTCTCCCTGCTCCTCTCCATGGCGAACCAGCACTTTCCCGTTCAGGGAATTATCCTCGCAAATCCGCAGCACCTCCTCCAGGCTACGCTGGGCCAAGCTTCCCTGGAGGGCGGCCGGCGCGCCTTCCGAACCCTGAGCCGCCTGGCGCAGGGTGTCCCGCAAGCGCTGGCTCATGATTTTGCCCATGCTCAGCGAGATGGAGGGAAAGCGCTCCACGATGACGTCGAAGTCTTCCTTGCTGAGAATAAACATCTCCGAGGGTTCCCGGGTGACCACGGTGGCGGACCGAGGCTCGCCGGTCAGCAGGGACATCTCCCCGAAATAGTCGCCGCTTTTCAGGGTGGCAATGACTTTTTTGTGGCCGGTTTCGGGAGCCTCTACAATCACATCCACCGACCCATTGATGATGATGTACATTTTATCGCCGGGATCGCCCACGCGGCAAATCACCTGATTGGCATCGAAGGGCTTAAAGCGCAACCGTTCTACAATGAAGGACAGGCCATCTTTGCTCAGGGTACGAAAAAAGGGCACTTTTTTGAGCACTTCGCTGATCTGGAACATACGCAGGCTCCCTTCAGGTTATTTGCCCAGTTGGGACAGGAGGTGCAGCAGATAGACAATAAAGGCCAGGAGGAGAAACAGACCCACCGTGGAGGCACGTCGCGGCCGGTGGCGAGGCCGGCGGAATTTAATCCGCTGCCGGCGCCGTTCCTGCTCGTCCTTCTCCGGCTTGTAGTAATGGGGCTCGTAGGTAAAAGAGCGATGTTTGGCAAGCCGGGTGAACATGCTTCGGTCCTCGCTGGGTCATCGGAATTTAACACACCACCGCCTGGTAGTCAACCGATGCCCCGGGAAAAGCTCCGGCCCGATCCCCCCTCAGGCACGGGGATGGTATTTCCGGTGAACTTCCTTCAAATAGCCGCGAGAGACATGGGTGTAGATCTGGGTGGTGGCAATATCGGCGTGGCCGAGCAATTCCTGCACCGCTCTAAGGTCCGCCCCGTTTTCCAGCAGGTGGGTGGCATAGCTGTGACGGAAAATGTGAGGATACACCCGCCGATCCACCCCGGCCTGCTGGACGTATTTTTGAATCAGCTTCCACAGGCCCATTCGGGAGAGGGGCCGGCCGAAACGATTCAGGAACAGGATGTTGCGGGAGGCCATTCCCCGGCTCAACCGGGGCCGCACCCGGGCTAGATACTGCTCCAGCCAGTGCCAGGCCTCCTCGCCCAGCGGCACAATCCGTTCTTTGGCCCCTTTGCCCCACACCCGAACCAGGGCCTCCCGGGGAAACAAATCGTTGATCTGAAGCCCCAGCAGCTCGGATGCTCGCAGTCCTGCACCGTACATCATTTCCAGAATGGCCCGATCCCGGATGCCCAGAGGTTGGTCCACATCCGGCGCTTCCAGAATTCGGGTCATCTCCTCCAGGCTGAGCAC
>RFHE01000369.1 GCA_003696445.1 Calditrichota bacterium
ATCGCACCATGGTCGGCCATGCAGAGGCACAGGTAGTAGGTATCCAGTCCAGGTATCCTGGAGCGGGCCAGCTCTAAATAATCCCCTTCCAGGGTAACCGGTAGGACCGCCCCACCGCGCCCCTCCAGCAAGAACTCGCCCAGAAAATCCACCGTGTAGCCGACCTGAGTGCCGGTTAAAAAACTTTTTAAAATAAACACATATTCCTTCTGTTCATCGACAAACTGGCGGAAAAACTGATAGCATTCGGCAAAGGCATTGCTCAAGCTCACATAGCGGGCCCTGAATTGGGGAATATTCTCACCGAATTCGCTGACTTTTTCTACCTGATGTTTGAAAAATAAATCGCAATTCAGGAAGGTAAGCTCCTCGCGGAGAAAGCGGTTGAAATTGATCTCGGTAGGCCGATCGTATTTTTCCTGGGTAATTTTAAAACTCACATTATCCAGAATGGCCTGCAGCCGATAGCCTACCCGAATCAGTTCGTCCAGTTCGTTCAACTCGGGATGCTTGTACTGCATCAATTCAATTCGTCCCATGACGGTGCCCAGGGGCCCGTTGATGTTGTGAATCAGACCAGGCAGGTAGCGAGCCTGATGAATCCAGCGTTTTTCATTGGCCGGAAGGGAGATTTGGGTCGATTCTTCTCCATCGCGCACAAAAACCAGAATGTTTTGTTCTTTTTTTGGGGTGCGGACCAGCCGAAAAAAGCAGGGCATGGGCAAGGATAGATCCCCACCAGCGCTTTTCCACAGAAAGTACTCCTCCACGTAATCTTTATTTTCCAGAAGCTTTAAAAACAGCTTCATGGTCATGTGGTTGGGTTGCAAAAAATGGTCGGTAAAGTTGAATTGAGGCCGGTTATCGTGGCGCCAGCCCAGGAAATCGCTGCCGCGAGGCCGCAGGCTGGTTAACTCGCCGCGCAGGGAAATTTGCAACAATTTGAGGCGGGAAAACCGCAAAAAATCGTCGAATTGTGAAGCGACCAAATTGTCCATCGTTTTCCCCGCCTCCGCCCCAGATAAGCTTGGCGCCGATTCCATGTGAATAGATCCAGTTTGAGAAATTTTTTGCGCTAGGAGAAGCGGGCTGCCGGCGGTGAAGGCACCAGTTTAAAATGGCCCCTTTTTGGACTCGCGTGAGCTTTCCCTACCACATGCAAGCCAACTCCTCCGGCAGCTAATTTAGAGCAGGGCATTTTTTTTTCCAAATGCTGAAAAACACTTGCCCACGGAAAACGTGAATTCGTTTACCACCAGCGGAGGGCCTCACCTGCTTTTCCTTCCTGCAGGCAAATAAAAAAGCGGGCGACTGCCCGCTTCCGAAAACATTCAAAGATTCAGCTGGTGCAGCTCAGTCCTTGCGCACGTAAATGGGTACGGCGCTACAGGGTTCCCCCCAGAACAGCCGCTTGGCATAGGGCGCCAGGTGAGCCGCCAACATCAGGTAAGCCCAGGTGGGCACAGGCACCTTATCGCACCCCTTGATGATCACCTTCCGGTCCCGAAACTGCTCCCAGTCCATCTGGCCCAGTTTCTCTCGGAAAGCCTTCTCGCGAAGAATGCCCCCTTCCAGAAAATCGGTAATGTCCACGATGATCGGCGGGGCCATGGTTCTGGTTTCACTCATGACGCTCTCCCTCAGGCAGAGAAGGATTGCCCGCATCCACAGCTGCGCTGGGCATTGGGATTGTGGAACTGAAAGCCGGTGCCCATCAGGCCGTCGCTGTAATCGAGCGTGGTGCCTTTCAAATACATGGCGCTGAACACGTCCACGAAAATGCGAACGTCTTCAAACTCCAGAACGTGGTCATTAGGCAAGGGCTTTTCCACCAGGTCCAGGTAATAACTCAATCCGGAGCAACCGCCACTCCGAACCCCGACCCGCAGCCCGTAGCCTTCTTTCCCTTCCTCTTTCAAAATCTGGCGAATTTTATTTAAAGCCTTGGGGGTAACTTCCAGCACTTTTTCCTTGGACTCGATCATGAGACGAAACCTCCTGTTTTGCTTTGCTCAAATAAACTTAACTTTTTCTGGATCGGTTTCCTGCAAATTTTATTTTTTGCCGTGCGTTTTTTACGAGCGCATCCGATAATGGTTCACGCCGCGGTGGAGGCGCAACCGCTGAAAATATAGGCACAGAAAAGCGAATTTGCAAAACAGGGGCATGAAAAGAGGGAAAGTGCCTGCCGGAAAATTGTTCTCCCTAATCTTGCTGGCCGCCTTGCTGGGCGGCGGAACTCTCTGCTGGGGACAGGCCGACTCCGTTCTCTCTCTTCAAGCGGCCGCTCGGACCATTTCGGTGGATCCCTATTCCTTTGCTCCCAATCTGGTCCTTCGGCACAGCTACGGGCGATTTTACCGGCTGCCCAAAAATCCCGTGCTCGAGCCTCACCGCGGCGCCTGGGACGCCAAGGATGCAGCCGATCCGTACGTGGTGGTGGTTCCAGAAGGGATTTTTTTGTTTTACGATGGCGATTCCGACGGGCGCTATCGCCTGGGCTGGGCCCGGCGGGACAGGGAAGGCTGGGGATGGCTGCCCGGGGGCCGCATCGACCTGCCTGCCGCTCCGGCATGGGCTGCCTACCATCAAATTGCTCCCGTCCTGGTGTTTACCGGCCGGCGCTGGTGGCTGTTTTTTGCCGGCAACAACAGCGACCTGGAGCTGGGTTACCGGATCGGGGCGCTGGTGGGGAGCCCACCGGACAGCTGGCAGCTGCGACAATCCGAGCCGCTGATTCGCACCACCTCCGGCGAGTGGGATTTTGCCGGCATCAACTACGCCGATGTGCTCTACGACGGCCAGCAGCAGCGATTCCGGATGTGGTACACCGGTTTTCAGGGACCACTGGCCGGCATCGGCTACGCAGAATCCAGCGACGGCATCCACTGGCGAAAACTGGGCTCCGGGCCCGTCTTCGCTCTGGCGCCGGGAGTGATTGCCCCGGAGGTGGTCTTCAATGGCCGGGACTATGTGATGTTTGTGATCCAGTTGTTTTCGGCCGGCGGGGGCCTGCAAACCCGCATTATCCGCACGCGCTCGCTGGATGGATTGAACTGGCAATCCCCGGAAACCGTGCTGGAACCGGCAGAGAAGTGGGAGGGCAAGCGCTTAATGCGGCCCAACCTTTCCTTTTTCGAAGGTCGCATTCACCTTTCCTATTGCGCCCAGAAAGGCAGCCACTGGCGAATCGGGGAAGCAGTTGCCGAAGCCCGGTTCGATACCCTGGGCCTGTGGCAATCCCCCTGGCAGGCACCCGCTTCCGGAAAGCTGATCCTCACCTACGAACTGGCCCGAAACAGCGGCCTGCGTGCCGCCATTCGCCTGAAGGGCCGCAGCGAACCTCTTCCCCTGAATCTGAACACCGTCCGGCGCACGCTTCGCCAGCACACCTTCCGGAGTGAAGTCCCCTTGCCCGCAGCGACGACCGCCTCCCCCTGGCAACTGGAGCTCATCCTCCTCGGCGATGGAACCAGCTCTCCCCTGGTGTTTCCCCCGGTCATCCAAAAAAGCCGCTGACCACCTATCACGAATCGTGTGGCAGGCAGGCTGCTCCCTGCCCGATCCCCGGAGAAAAACGCGCGCAATCTCAGATCCTCCGCACTCCCACAGCACCACGCTGCCCGGCTCCAATTTCCTGTAATTCAAATTGAACCGGCAAGCCTTTGCTGTTTATAATGAAGCGGGACCAATCGAACGCAGCAGGGACCATGACCGAGAAAGACGTGCTAAACCCGTTACAAGAAAAACTGAATAGCCTGCCCGCCCAGCCGGGCGTGTACCTGTTCAAGGATCGGGCGGGCACCATTCTGTACGTGGGCAAAGCCAAAAATCTGCGCAATCGGGTGCGCAGTTACTTTCAAAAGTCCCGCAGCGAGGATCCCAAGCAGCAGGCCATGCTGCGGCGGGTAGCCGATCTGGAAACTATTCTGGTGGACTCGGAAGTGGAAGCGGTGATGCTGGAAGCCAACCTGATCAAACAGCACCGGCCCCGCTACAATGTGGTATTGAGGGACGACAAGAGCTATCCCTACATCCGCATCACCAACGAACCGTTTCCGCGGGTGTTTGTGACCCGCCGGCTGGTCAACGACGGCTCGCGCTACCTGGGTCCTTACACGGACGTGAAGCACCTGCGCCACATCATGAAGGCGCTGCGCAAAATTTTTCCCATCCGCTCCTGCAAATATTTTATCGACGAGCAGGTGATTGCCAGTAAAAAGATCAAGGTGTGCCTGGATTACCACATCAAGCGCTGCCAGGGGCCCTGCGAGGGTCTGGTCAGCCCGGAAGCCTACCAGCAGATGATCCGGCAGGTGGAACGTTTTTTGAAAGGCAAAACCCGGGAACTGGTCCAGGAGCTTGAGGAGCGGATGAAGCAGGCTGCCGAACAACTGAATTTTGAAGAAGCCGCCCGCCTGCGGGACCAGATTACCCTGATTGAACAGTTTCAGTTCAGCAACCAGCGGGTGGTGCAGACCGATTTCGAGGATCGGGATGTGCTGGCCCTGGCCTGGGAGGACGAGGATGCCTGCACAGCAGTGTTTAAAATTCGGGATGGCAAAGTGATTGCCCGCCAGCATTTTTACTTGTCCGGCGTGGAGGAGAAATCCGAGGCCGAAATTTTGACCCAGTTTCTCAAGCAATTTTACTTGAAGGCGGACAGCTATCCCCGGCAGGTGCTGCTGCCCATGGACCCTGACGAAGAGAAGGCTCTGCTGGAGCAATGGCTGGGGGGCCTGGCCGGGCATCGGGTGGAGATTGTGGTGCCCCGCATCGGAGAGAAGAAAAAGCTGGTGGACCTGTGCCAGAAAAATGCCCGCTTCCTGCTGGACGAGCTGCTGCTGCACAAATTGAAGCGGCGGGATCGCCTCCCGCTCAACGTAAGGGAATTACAGAAAGCCCTCGATCTGCCTGTGCCCCCGCGGCGCATCGAGGCCTTCGACATCTCCAACATTCAGGGCAAGGATGCGGTAGCCTCGATGGTCTGTTTTGTGGATGGCCGGCCGAAAAAGAGCGAGTACCGGATTTTTAAGATCCGCAGCAAGACCACGCCGGACGATTTCGCCATGATGCGCGAAGCCGTCCACCGGCGGTACCGGAGGCTTCTGGAGGAGAAAAAGCCCTTGCCGGATCTGATTCTCATTGACGGGGGCAAAGGGCAGCTAAACAGCGCCCTGGCCGCCCTGCAGGCGCTGGGGATCGAAAATCAGCCCATCGTGGGCCTGGCCAAACGCCTGGAGGAAATTTACCGGCCCGGCGTGAGCGAGCCCCAGACCCTGCCCCGCCGCAACCCCGGTCTGCGACTGCTGCAGCACGTGCGAGACGAAAGCCATCGCTTTGCCCTGATGCACTTCCGAAAGCAACACAAGAAAAGCACCCTCAAATCCCCCCTGGACGAGGTGCCGGGGATCGGCCCGGCCCGAAAGGCGCACCTGCTGAAAACCTTCGGCTCGCTGAAGAAAATCCAGCAGGCCTCGCTGGAGGAGTTGATCTCGCGTGGCAAACTCCCCCGCCCGGTGGCTCAAAACCTGATTCAGTACTTCAGCGAGAAAGCAAACCAGCCGCCAGCAGCCTGAGAAGCGTCCTTCCTTTCCCACTGGCGGGAGGAAAGACCCAATTGAAGGGCTTCGGTTTTTTCCGGCGCGCGCGGTCCGGCAAATTACAGGCTTTACGGTTTTCCGCTCCCCTCACCCTGCCCCGATTTACCGGCCAAAAACCTGCATGTAAACTGCGGGGAGTGTTGCTCCGGGATGGGTTCCACTGGGGAAGGATTTGCGAGCAGAGCTGAAAAAACCGGGGGCCGGCACCGCCCCCGGCTGAAAGAAGCATCCCGTTTCCCGGGCATCTTTCTATTTCAGCAAAACCATCTTGCGGGTCTGAACAAACCCGCCTGCTTCCATGCGCAACAGGTAAATGCCACTGCCCACCGGCCTGCCGGACTGATCGGTGCCATTCCAGCGCACCTGGTGCTCTCCTGCCGGCAGGACGGCCTCCAACAGCGTCTTCACCCGCTGGCCTCGAATGTTGTAAACAGTAAGCCGAACGCGCTCGGAATGGGGCAGGGCAAAGCGAATCCGGGTTTCCGGGTTAAACGGATTGGGGTAGTTGGGATCCAGCCGGAACCGGCGGGGCTGCGGCAGGTTCTGGTCTGCCACACTTACAATCACCGGCAGCGGGGGAATGTTGACCTGGCGCGCTGCGGTGGAAATAACAAACACAGCCGAACCGTAAGGCGGCAGGGTCACCTGAAAACTGGCCAGCTGCCCGCCCTGCACCTGGTAGCTGGTATCCGCATAAAGGTTGTTCACCCAGTAGGTGGCCGCCGGATCCACCCCGCCGGTAAACTGAAGGCCAGCGCTCAGTACATTCATGCTGGCCGTCTGCGTGCTGTTGCTGAAGTTCACCACGGTCAGGCCGTTTTCATCCAGATAAGGCCGCAAAAAGGCGTACACAAGGCCGTTGGTGGTGTTCACACGGATGAAATCTGAACGGTCCAGATTGTTCACCTGGCCATCGCCGTTGGTGTCCTTTTTGTGCTGCCAGAAAGCCGGAAACTGAGCCCGGATCTGAGCCAGCCGCTGGTAATGGGGTTGCAGCAGCGCCTTGCCGGCAAAATTCCAGTCGATCACCCCGCGCCGGCGGGTGTCGAAATCGCTGATCCCCTTGCCCCACCCCACTTCCTGACCATTGTACAGCAGGGGCAGCCCCGGCGCCGTGAACAGGACCGTGGCCATGGGCATGGTCTTCTCAAAAGAATTGTAAAGATAGGCGATGCGATCCTCATCCTGAGTTTCCATGAAGCGCAGGTAAAAGGCATTCTCCCCGGGGTAGAATCCGCCGTTGTCCAGCTCGGCGTGGAGGGCATCGATGGCAAAGCTGGTAAACTGAAAGTTGCGAATCTGGTTGAAATACAGCTTGAAGTCGTAGGCCGCATCCAGGCCGCCGCCGGCATCGGCATAAATGAATTCGGTACCCACACCGGTACCCGAATCCTCGCCCAGCAACAGAATGTCCGGATCGATGTGGTGGAGCGCCTGCCGGACCGGAACCCCCATGGCCGCTTCCCCGTAGCGGCGGTGCGGCCCCCAGTACACATCGAAGCGGAAACCATCCACCCCCATCTGGCCAACCCAGAACCTGTACACGTCGATCATGTAAAGCCGCGCATCCAGATCGGCCCAGTTCCAGTTGAGCAGCGCATCGCTGAAACCGCAGTAATAGTAAATGCCTTCCGGCGTGCTGCACTGGCCCAGCCCGTTGGTGTTGTGGGGAATAAATTCGGTCTGGTAGTAATTCCAGTACTGGGAAAAAGTGCGGTACGTGCGGGCCTCCTGGGCAAAGGGATGGTTCCGGCCGGTGTGATTGGGAGTGATGTCCAGAATGACGTGAATGCCCCGCTGGTGGGCCTGGCGCAGAAATTCCTGAAAATCCTGATTGGTCCCGTAAACCGGATCCACCTTGAAAAAGTCGATGATGTTGTAACCGATGTTAAACCGATTGTCGATGTCGCCGTCCACGTCCATCACCGGCATCACCCAGATGATGTTGAACCCCATAGCCTTGATGTAGTCCAACCGAGGGATGGCCGCCTGAATGGTCCCCTGAGGCGTAAAGGCCTTGAAAAACAGCAAATACACCCTGCCCTGCTCAATCCAGTCCGGATTGCTGGCAAACGTGGCCGGCTGGACGAAAGGGCTGTCCACCTGCAGTTTGAAAAAGGTCCAGGTGGAGTCCAGCAGATTCTCCGGATCGGTGACCTGTAGGGAGAGGAAGTACTCCCCGGGGGTGGTGGGCCGGGGGATGGTCACCGAAGGGCTGGTCAATCCATCCAGACCCAGGGGTTCGGGATTGTCCGCCCGTTCCCGCCACAGATAGGTGAGCGTCCCTCCTTCAGGATCGCTGCTGGCGCTCCCGTCCAGCAGAATGGTGTTGCCGGAAGGAAGAATCTGCACCGAGGCAGTAGGCGCATGATTGACCAGGCGGGTAATCTCCAGCGTGTCCGAGCTGACCGGCACGCCGCCCACCACCGCCTCAATCCAGAACCCATTGATGCCCTCCAGGAGGCTCAGCGAGGTATCCAGCCGGGCATTAACCACCGAAACGGTCCAGGCGCTGTCCGCCCGGTGAATCTGGGCACTGGTCACAGAAGAATCCGGCTGCCCGTCCGGTCCAAAAAAGGCGCCCTGCAACCGCCACTGGCTCTTCCAGGTGGTGGCCGGCCGGGTCAGGAACTGGGCCGGGCGCGCCTGCACCGTAAAGGTGGTCGAATCCGAATTGAGGCTGCCGCTGGTACTGGCCGCAATTAACTTCAGGGAATGAATCCCATCGGACAGCGGCTGGGGCACCACGAACGCAAGCCGCTTCTCCTGAGGATCGTAAAAGCTGCCCAAACCTGTGTAGGTCTGATTGTCGATCTGAATCACCAGGCTGCTGGTATCCACCTGAAAGCCCACCCGGGGAAAAATGTAAGCGCTGATTTCAGGGAAACGGGTCCGAATGACCCCCACCGCCTGGGTGGCATTGGGCAGCAAATAGTGAATGGTGGGATCTTTAATAAACAGGTAAGAATTGTTGAAATCGCTGGGATTCTGTCGCGGATTGAGCGGATCCGGGAGCCAGCCGCCTGGCGAGCCGTTTTCATTAAATTTGTACTGGTAGGCCCCGGGTATGCTGTTGGGGCTGGGCAACGGCGATGGGCCGCCGATGCGTAGCCGGACTGTCTTAAACCAGCGCCCGGTGACCGGGTCGTAGTCCATTCGCGATGGCGCGTCCGGAGCAATGGCCCCGTTCTGATTGGGCCCCCAGTTGTTAAACTCCCCTGGCACAAACACCACTGAGGGGTTGCCATCCGGCCTGTAGTAGAAGGTCACGTCCACACTGTCCGGCATCTGGGCCAGGCCCACACTGACCCCCAGCATGACCAGAACCGTTAAAATCCATACCAATGAAACTGCCTTTTTCATTCCGGAAATCCTTTCCCGTGCTTGGTTTTCACATTTACAGTTCTAACAAGTTGGTTAAATTAACGTCTCCCCACGTAAACCAGGGTGGTGAAGGGATCCAGCCTATCGAAGGTCCAGTTGCCGAACGCCCGCACATCGGTGCTGTCCGAAAGGCTGGTTAAGGTGACCCCCTGAAGCGCTTTTTTCCAGTGCGCATCCGGAGTAATGAGCAAGTGCTCTACCGGACGGTTTTTCAGGTTGGTCACCACCACCGCCACCGTGTGCTGGTCCGCGCGCAGAAAGGCGCCGGCCGAACCGGAGAGCATGGTACATTGCAGGGGCTGGTACCGGCCTTCAGTAAAGCAACGATAGGTTTTCCGCATGCGGATGAGCCCCCGGTACAGCTCGAGCAAACTGGAGTCGGCCTGTTCCCAGTGGATCGGTTCCCGTTCAAACAGAGAAGGCCGATGAAGCTCGCCCCATTCCTGCCCGGCGTAAATGAGTGGGATGCCCGGCAGGGTAAACAAAAAAGTGGCATAGGCCTGGATGCCGGCCGCACCGAACACAGATAGACTCCGTTCCTCATCATGATTTTCCAGGAAGCGCATGGGCAGGGCATTCCGCGGGTACAGGCTGTCTTTTTCCGCCACCAGGCTGACCGCCTCGGCGGTGCGATTTTTTTTGTGCCGAATATCCTTTAACAGGTGGTAGAGCGTCCAATCGTAGTCGGAATGGAAACCGGCCAGCAGCAACTGGGGATCTTCCCATTCGGCCAGCAAATAAATGTCCGGTTTCTCTGCTTTCAGGGCGGCAAGGGCATCGCGCCAGAAGTCCAGCGGCACCATGCCGGCCACGTCGCAACGGTAGCCGTCGATGTCGAACTCGCGCACCCAGTAAAGCAGGGTTTCTTTCATGTAGGCGCGAAGCTCGGGATTGTCGTAATTCAGATCGGTGACGTCCGACCACTCGGGGACCTCCCTGGTGAAGTTGCCCTGTTCATCCCGCATGAACCAGTCCGGGTGGGTGGCCATAAAGGGATGGTCGTTGGCGCTGTGATTGGGCACGATGTCCAGAATCACCTTCATGCCCCGGCGATGGATTTCGTTGACCAGGGCGCGGAAGTCGGCCTCGCTGCCCAGTTCCGGATTGACCGCCCGATAATCCCGGACCGAATAGGGCGAACCCAGCGAGCCTTTTCTTCCCGCCTGACCGATGGGGTAAATGGGCATCAGCCAGACCACATCCACCCCCAGATGCTCCAGATGATCCAGCCTTGCCATGGCGCCCCGGAAAGTCCCCTCCGGGGAAAAGGCCCGTACATACAATTCGTAAAGCACCCCCCGGCGCGCCCACTCCGGCGCCGGTTCAATCCGATAGCGGCTGAAATCCTGCAGCGGTTTGCCGGTCCCATGCCGGCGTTCGCAATACAAGACCAGACTCAACATGAACAGCAGCGGAATGAACATGAGCATGACTCCTCGTTTGGTCGAAAGGCGAACTGCGGCCGGTTCAGGCGGTTTGTTTTTTCGGCCGGCGGCTAACATGAATTTATTCCCCTTTCCTGTGTAACGTTCTCGGCTATTTCCGGGGATGTGGGATGGCCGATCTCATTTATCACGTGCATTTCCCCTTTCTTGATCGGCCAGCTGCTCGAAAAGGGCTTTTGGATTGTTCAACAACTGGGAATTAAACCAGGGATTGTCCGGATATTTCTCGCTGAGCAGGCGGGCCAGTTCCTCCAACTCGCCGCTGCGCCGCTCAATAACGGCCTCTCCGATGTCCGCCCCCATACGCAGGCCGAACAGGGTAATGTCCAGCACCACATGATTGGCCGCAATTTCCACAATGGCCCGGTTATCGGTCCAGGCCACTTTCCGGCTGTGGGCCAGATTGGAATCGCCCATCACCAGCTCTTCCATGTCCCGAACCAGAATAATTTTGGGATCCCACACCCGGGCCAGGTCTTCCTCCTCCAGACCGTAACTAAACACATGGCCAATCTGGGGAATGCGGGTAAAGGAAAACATCACCACCTTCACGCCGCGCTCTGCAGCATGGCGCAGTTCGTTTTCCAGCTTCAGGATTTCCCGCCGCCAGCCGGACAGGTAAATCTCCCGGCGCGCCTGATTGATCAGCTCACGGCACTTGAGAATCAAATTGTCGTAGCCGGTAATGTTCCACAGATGTCCCATTTCGATGGTTAAGTCGATTTCGGAAAGCTGGGTACGCAGCTCCCGCACCTTGCTCTGGTAGCGGGATTCCAGCAGGTCCATCAACTTGTCCGGGGGCAGTGGGATGTATTTTTCTGGTTTGGTGGCCAGGGCATTGACCGCCCCCTGGCTCTCCAGCCGATGAATGACATCGTAGATGGCCGAGCGCGGCACCCCACTCAACTTGCTTAATTCGTAGCGGGTGGCCGGATGATTGCGCAACAGGGTGATGTAAGCCCTGGCCTCGTACTGGGTGAA
>RFHE01000370.1 GCA_003696445.1 Calditrichota bacterium
CCATTGAGCTACGCCGGAGTTTACACTTGCTAATTTCAAAGAACCTCCAACCTAGTGGTTAATCCTGCTTCGCAGGACTCTACCATTGAGCTACGCCGGAAAGAGTCGCATCCGACAGCGCTCTCAAAACGGCGGTAAATATATATGCCCGCCTGCGGGCAGTCAATACAATTTTTTCTTCTCTCTGTGCTGCGCGGAGTTCATGGTTAACAACTTTCCTGTTTGCCCTCAGGTTCCGGCGTGTTATTTTTTGACTGCACAGATTCGAAACGTTGGAGGAGAAGACCCATGAGCGAGCGCGTAATAAACTTTAATCCCGGGCCGGCGACGCTGCCGTTACCTGTTCTTAAAACCGCTCAGGAAGAATTGTTAAACTACCATGGCGAAGGCATGTCCATCCTGGAGATGAGTCACCGCTCCAAAACCTTCGATGCGTTGGTTCAGGAGGCCGAAGAGCGCATTCGCCGCATCATGAATTTCCCCGATACCTATCAGGTGCTGTTTCTCCAGGGTGGGGCCACGGCCCAGTTTGCCGCCGTGCCTTTGAACCTTTCACAGGAAGGGAAAGTTGGCGAGTACGTGAACACCGGAGCCTGGGCAACCAAGGCCATCAAAGAAGCCCAGAAGCTGGACAAACCCTATCGGGTGGTGGCCAGCTCCGAGGAAGATGGTTTCCGCTCCATTCCGACTGATTTCAAAGTAGGGGAGGACGCCGCTTATCTACACATCACCTCCAATAATACAATTTACGGCACCCAGTGGCCGGAATACCCCCAGACCGGCGATGTGCCTCTGGTAGCGGACATGTCCTCTGATCTGTACTGCCGCCGGTTCAATCCGGAACAGTTTGGCCTGATTTACGCCGGCGCGCAGAAAAACGCCGGGCCCTCGGGCGTCACCATCGTCATTGTTCGGAAAGACTTGCTGGAACGCTCCCCGGCCAACATCCCCACCATCCTCAACTACAAGCTTTTTGCCGAGAAACACTCTTTGTACAACACGCCCAACTGCTTTGGCATTTACATGGTCAATCTGGTGATGAAATGGATTGAGGATGAAGGCGGGATCGACGTGATTGAGCAGCGCAATCGGAAGAAGGCTGAACTCCTTTACAATGTGCTGGATTCTTCCGATTTTTACCGCCCCCACGCCAGCAAGCCGTTTCGCTCGCTGATGAACGTCACCTGGCGGTTGCCCAGCGAGGAGCTGGAAAAAACCTTCGTGGCCGAAGCCGCCGCTCAGGGGCTGGTAGGCCTAAAAGGACACCGCTCGGTGGGCGGCATTCGGGCTTCCATCTACAATGCGATGACTGTAGAGGGCGTTGAGCGCCTGACCGAATTCATGAAATCCTTCGAACAACGTTACGGCTGAGATTGAAGGGCGTTCGGCCGGAAAGATCTATCTTGACAAATGGTAAAACCTGTCCATTAAACGTAGACGGAGGAACCGGGATGAAACTGAGCTTTTCTTTATTGTGGAGCATTGCCTTCGTTGGCGGTGTAATTCTTTCCTTGCTAGTTCATCTGGCCGAACGCCTGCTAGGCCACCTTTAAACGGTTGCTTTAGCTCTGGCACCTTACTCACTTGCCCTTTTCCAGTTTTGCCCCTTATCTGGAGAGCTGGAAAAGGGCTTTTTTGTGTCAAGTGAACGGGGCAGGCGCTTTCCCCAGCAGCTCCTGGTAATATTCGAGAAGCCGTTGCGCCACTCTCTCCCACACGTAATTCTGCCGAATTCTTTCCCGGAGCGCCGGAATGGGTGGTTTTTCCAGCGCTTTCAGGATCCCCCGCCGGATGGCCTCCACCGAGTAGGGATCCACATATTCGGCCATGTCCTGGAAATACTCGCGGGTTCCGCCGTGTGGGGTAATTACAATATTGGCCCCGGCCAGGGCCGCTTCCAGGGCGGCGCGGCCGGGCGTTTCGAATTTGGAGGGCAACACAAAGACCCGGCAGGCGGCATAGGCCGACGCCAGCAATTCCGAGTTGTGGTCCAGCCCTTCAATCCACAAAATGTTTGGGGCTGATTCCAGCAGCCGGCGCACAGCTGGTGTTTCTCCTCCTTCGATGGGCCGGCCGATAATCACTGCCGGGTGGTCGATTTGCCGCAGCGCCTGCACCAGCCGAACCACGTTTTTTCGATCCGGCCCCACATGCCCCACATTGAGGATGAAATCCCGCATCCCGTAGCTTTTTTCAAACAGAGCCGGGTCCGCATGGTAGAAGCGCTCGCTCACGCCGTTGGGAATGACGCGCATTTTTTCCTTCGCGACGCCCAATCCCCGATGCAGCAGGTCTGCCTCGGCCCGAGTGTTTGGCCACACCCCGAGCGCCCAATGGCACACGTCCCGAGTAAACCCGTAATCCCACCACAGGCCCCGCAGAAACCGGCGCGTCAGGCGGTCCAGTCGGCTAAAGGCGGCGACCACCGGCCAGCTGCGCCGGGTGTAAAAAATGGGATTGACCACGTAGGGCACGTTCCGTTCGTGCAATTTACGGGCAAAGTCGTAAACGGCCAGATTGGCGGCAAACACCTGAAACAGGTCGGCATCCAGGGCCCGGTCTCGATCGGCCCACATGTCGAACAGGCTAACCTGCACTCCCAGTTTTTGCAACGCCTGCTGCAATGCCAGAATTTTAACGTGCGGTCCCCCGTGCACGAACATGACGCTCTGGTAGGTGAAAAAGGTAATTTTCATCGTTTCCGCTTTCCCCGATAACTTTCCCAATCGTTGAGCCACATGCGCCAGTCTTTTCTGAGCAACCGCCGAACCGTTCCAACCTCTGTGGGCGGGTTATCGGCAGCCGGAGGCTGCCACTGGCGTGTTTCTGGTGTAGCGAGAGAAATGAGCTGCCAGATTTCCGGATCTGCCTCCTTGCTGCGAGGCCAGTGCACGCCAAGCACCAGGTTTTGATCGGGAGATGCGCCCTTTGTTAACAGATGTCCCCCCTGATACGTAACGATGGCCTCCGCCTTCCTGGAAGCGGCCCACCAATCCAGATACTCTCGGAAGCTGAGCTTTGGCCACCCCAGTCGCTGGACTTGCTGGAAAACCTCCCGAAACACCGCCAGGCGACCATGTCCGGGATGGTGGTAAAAAACCACCGGCTGGCGGTAAGCGGCAAGTTGATTTAGTTTTTGCAGGTAGTAGCTCACCATCTCGGATTCGGAAAAACCGGCCAGGAACAGCCGGCGTACACTGATGGGATGAATGGGCAATTGCCAGAACGCCCTGGCATCCTGGCAGGCCGGCAGGGCAAAAGGCCGGTCGTCGTAGGCCAGAGCAAATTCCGAGCTGCATGTAAATCCACTGTGCACCAGCGCCCTGTGGAGGGCCGGGTTCCACTCGCCGTAGGGCCCCGCGTAGCTGGTGGGCTGCAGGCCGACTTTTGCCAGCACGGCCAGGCCGCGCCGGATGTCGGCCAGGTTTTCTTCGACGGTAGGAAAAATACGGTGCCGGTAACAGTGCAACCCGATTTCCTGCCCCTCCATCCGGGCGAACAGACCGAGGTGGTCTTCGGCCGAAGCCGTTTCCACAAACCAGGTGGCGGGAACGTCCCACTGGCAGAATAACTGGTAAAGTGCTTCTATCTGGTCAGGGCGGGCAAAATCGGTATCCACCCGAAAGAGAAAGACTCCGTCTGCGCCTCGAGGAAACGGCCAGCGCACCACGTAGGGCAAGCCCAGTTCGTGAAAGAGCAGCTGAAACCCTTTTTCCACCAGGTAGCGGATGCCCTGCCGGTTAACCCGGCACACCCGCTCGGTAGGAAACCGACTTCTGTTCGGAACAAAAAATTTTCTGCGCACTACCTGGTATTCACCCAGCTGGTCGATCAGGCCGCCGGGAAGAACCAGAAGTCGCCCGCCTCCGTAATCAATGCGGGTCACCGTGGCCCTCTCCTGATCATCGAGCACGCAATCTGCATGGTCCAGCACTGCCAGTGTACTCTCCACCGGCGTGAAGGGCAGGGGAAAGAAGGGATCGCTGGGCGGGGTTAACAGAGCTCGTGCCGAGATGCTGCGAAGGGCCAGTCCGAACAGGGCAGCGGCCAGAGGCGCCTGAAGGAGGACGGCTCCGCCGGCTTTCAAAAAAGATTGTACGGCCTGGCGCACTTTCCTGTTTGCCTCAACGCCGTCGCCCAGCAGGAGCACTGGTCCCGTTTCTTCCGGACGGGTGATGTGCTCCGGCTCCACCGACTGGTAAAACACGCCGATCTGGTCCAGCAGGGCCTGCCAGCGATGGCTCAAGCCCACCACGGCCACTCTCAGCGGCACCGCCACGCCGCCTCCAGATTTAATGGGAGTCTGTTACTTGCAATCCTGCACGTCATCGGTTTTTTTCTTTGGCTGAATGGTCGTGCTCTTTTGCTGCAACGGATTTTGCTCACCGGCGGTCAGCTGTTTCACCAGAGCCCGCAAGGCACGGTCGCGTTGGCTGCGCGGGTAAGCCGCCTGGACTCGAGCTCTGGCTTTCCGGCCGGCGTCGGGATCGGCAGCCAGGGCCTGGCGAATGGCCTGGGCCAGTGCAGCGACATCGTCCGGAGGCACCTCCTGCCCCACGCCTTTTACCAGATCGGGCATGCCCCCCACCCGGGTGACCACCGGAATGCAACCGCAGAGCATGGCCTCCGCCACCGTGTTGGGCAACCCTTCGTAGCGGGAAGGCTGGCAGTAAACCCGCGCGGCCTGGTAAAAGCGGAGCAACCGTTCTCGGGAAACCGGCGGATGCAGGCTCACATTGGGTGGGAGGAACCAGCCCAGCTGCTGGAGCAGATCCCGCTCCACGCCTACCAGGGTGAAGGGTACATCCGGAAGCTGGTTGGCCGCCTGCAGAAGCAGATCGATGCCCTTGACGCGAAGGCGCAGCTCGGAGGTGCACCGGGCCACCGTCAGGACGCCCTGCCGGTTGGCCTGCGGGGAGGGCTGCCAGCACCGGGCATCGAAGCCGGTGGGCAGCTCCATCCAGGCGATCTGGCTCACATCGACAAACCCCACAAGGCGCTCCACGAGCGATCGGTGGACCACCAGCACCAGGCTGGCCCTGCGAAGCATCCAGCGCAACAGAGGGCGCTTCCAGCGGCTACGCCAGATCCCGTAGCCCAGCGCCGGGTCGGCCACCGTGTCCGCGCCGCCCAGTTGGATGACCACCGGTTTACCCAGCATCCGGGCCAGTAGGGTTGCCAGCACCGCGTAGGTGGAGCCGAACCAGCAGAAAAGCAAATCGGCACGAAAAGCAACCCGCATAATCCGCAGTACGGCGGCGGGTCCAGCTCCAAGCACAGGCAGTGTCGTAAAATGTCGTTGGAAGTAGGCCAGATCCTCCAGCACAAAAGACTCCTTCAACGGGCTAATGAACCCCACCCGGATGTCTGATGCACGGTCAGCAGCCATGGCCCCGGTTCGATGTTTCCCCTGTGGGATTCAGTTTCTTCGCCCGGCGCGCAGGCAGGCTTTCCAGCCGATTTTTCAGGGCTTCGGCCAGTGCCTCGCCTGAGAGGCGAGCCAGGCAGTTTCCCTGCGGG
>RFHE01000371.1 GCA_003696445.1 Calditrichota bacterium
CCCGGTGATTTTTAATCGTCTGCTCCAGATAGTGGTGAAAAAAAAGTTCGGCACCGGAATAAACAGCCACCGGAATATCGTTTTCTTTAGCGGCTTCCCGCAATTGCTCCAGCTTCTTGAAATATTCCCCCTCCAGGTCTTCAGAAATATTCTCCGCGAAATGAGAGGTGGCGAATACGGCGGAAATGCCCTGCTGGTGGGCCATCCGCAGCATTTCCAGAGCCTCTTCCAAGCTCTGGGGCCCATCGTCGAATTTAAAAACCACATGGTTGTGGATGTCGATCATGCCGTTCATTCAAACGCCTCGAGCTCAACATTAACTCAGAACCACTGGCATTGAGCCACCGGGCGATGCCAGCAGTGGACCAACCGGCAACCTGCCTGTTACCCACCCGGGGTACGGTGGAGCGCCACTCAGCCAGGGCTGAACACCGGGAGATCCGATCGGGCATTCAGTTCCACCGGTGCGTCGATCCCGTTGGCCTTCAGCAACGCTTCCAGCACCTCCTGAAATTCCTGGCGGACAAAGCCGGTAAACCAGTGCTGAATGGACAGATTCCGGCTTACCAGGTAGCCGGTGGGCACCGCTTCGAAATCAAGAATTTTTGAAAGTGAGTAAGCCGGTGCGTCGCAGGCCACAGGAAAGGGTAGTTCCCATTCAGTCACAGTCTGAGCGGTTTTTTCTTCTCGGTCCTGGGAGACCAACAAGATCAGTTCCGCAGGGAGAGAATGTGCCCGCCACAGGTCGGAAAGCAGCGTATTGACCAGCCGGCTGGTAGGGCAATCCTTCTTGTAGAATAGAACCAGCGTCAAAGGCCGCTGTTGTAACCAGGTTTCGGAAATGATTTGGCCGGACGGCGACCTCAATTGAAATGAGGGGAAACGTCCGCGTGCATCCTTGCTGGCTGTGCTCATTTGCTTTCTTCCTTAGCGGCAAGAAAAATGTGTTTGAGCCAGTGGTAGAGTAAGCGCACGCCGAAACCGCTCGGTCCTTTGCCCCGGTAGGAACGTTCCGGCATTTCCCAGGCGGTGCCGGCAATATCGATGTGGGCCCAGCGAGCCTGCTGAACAAATTTTTTCAAAAACAGGGCGGCGGTGATGGAACCGGCTGCTCGGCTGCTGCCGATGTTGGCCACATCGGCCACCCGGCTTTTTAGCATCTCTTCGTATTCGGGCCACATGGGTAGGCTCCAGACCCGCTCCCCGGAAAGATTCCCCGCCTCCTCCAGTTGCTCGATCAACCCCCCGTCGGTACTGAAAAGGCCAGCCGCCAGGTGGCCCAGGGCCACCACAATGGCCCCGGTGAGGGTTGCCAGATCGATGAGAACATCCGGGCTGAAATTTTTATCCAGGTAGCTCAGAGCATCGGCCAGAATCAACCGTCCCTCAGCATCGGTGTTCAAGATTTCCACGGTCTGCCCCGAATAACTGCGAATAATATCGCTGGGACGCATGGCCCGGTGAGAGGGCAAATTTTCGACCAGGGGGATGGCTGCCACCAGCTTTACCGGCAACTCTGCCTGAGCGGCCATTTCCATGGCACCCAGCACAGCAGCTGCCCCGCACATGTCGTATTTCATTTTGTCCATGTCCTTGGACGGCTTGATGGAGATGCCGCCACTATCAAAGGTCACCCCTTTGCCCACCAGGCCCACCGTTCCCCGGGCATCGGCCGGATTGTGCTCGATGAGCACCAGATAGGGATCATTGGCACTTCCCGAGGCAACCGCCAGAATGCAGTTTAACCCCTCAGCTTCCAGCTCGTCGCGGTCCAAAACCCGCAACTTCCACCCATATTGCGGCGCCAGATTGCGCACTTCTTCCACAAAGCGGCCAGGGGTAAGTACATTGGGTGGCAAATCGGCCAGGTGGCGCACCTGGTTCACCGTTCTACCCAGGGCCAGCCCTTCGCTCAGGTAACGTTCCAGCTCGGCCGGAGCATCCGGCCAGATCAGCTCGACATGAGTGATTTCTACCCCGTTTTCCCCCTGGCGGCCATGCTGAAATTCTTTCATCCGATAAGTCGCCATCACCATGGCGGCCGCACTTTCGGTAAAAAAGATTTCACTATCCTTGGGCAAGGGAAGTCCCTTTTCCCAAAAGACTGAAAATTCCGGCTGGCGGCGCTCCTGAGCCACCTTTACCGTAGCCCCGAACCAGCGCCGGGCATGTTCAATGTCCCACTCCACCACCTTGCCTGCCCCCAGCAGGACCAGCACCGGCACCTGGTCCGTCCGGGGAAACAAAATCAGACTCTCTTCTAATTTTCCCTGAAAATTGGCCCGGTCCATGGCTACTTCCAACCCTGGCTCCAGGGCCGCTTCCAAAAACTGCAACGATTCGGGCAATCCCAGTTGATCCTGAAACACAGGCACAAAGAGGAGCGAGGTTTTCAATCGGCTCAGATCATCGGAAAAAATGCGAATATCAAACATCTGCGGTCTCCTTTCCGGCTTTTCAACCGGTACCAAATGCAAACCCATGCCCCGAACCAGGTGCATGGGTCCACCAGAGGGATGAATGGCGGCTGTTAACGATTCCGCCAGGGATAAAACGGGCCTTTGTAAATTTTCTCTTTACGGCGTTTTTCCATCAGCTCCTGCTTGTAGTTCTGCCAGCTGTCCTGTTCCACCAGCTTCTGAATTTTCATCACCGCATCGATCACTGCTTCCGGTCGCGGCGGGCAGCCGGGGATGTACACATCCACGGGCACAAACCGGTCGATGCCCTGCACCATGGTGTAGGTGTTGAATATCCCGCCGGAGCTGCAACAGGCCCCCATGGCAATACACCATTTGGGTTCGGGCATCTGGTCCCAGATGCGCCTCAAGATGGGCAATTCTTTAATGGACACCCGGCCGGCCACAATCATCAGATCGCACTGGCGGGGCGTAAAGCGAATGGCCTCGGCGCCGAAGCGGGCCAGATCGAAACGGGAAGCCAGCGTAGCCATCAACTCGATGGCGCAACAAGCAGTCCCAAAGGGCATCGGCCACAACGAATTCTTGCGCGCCCAGTTGGTTAATTTATCGATTCGGGTGGTAATAAAACTTTTCCCTGCCAATTCGCTCGTCATTGCTATACCCCCTTTCAGGCTCGTTTGGGATTACTGGGACGGATGTCAATTTCGCTGATCATGGCCCGGGGATGCACCGTGACGGCGGCATAAACGGCGTGGGCCACGTCTCCCGGTTGCAGCATGTACTCCGGCAATGGTGCGGTTGGCGAGCTGGCAATCAATTCCGTATTCACCGAGCCGGGGAAGACCGTGATCATTCGAATGCCGTGCTCCCGCACTTCCAGCATCAGGGAATTGGCAAATCCGCGCAAGGCGAATTTGCTGGCCACATAAATGCTGTTGTTCTTGACGAAATTTTTTGCCGCCAGCGAGGCAATATTCACAATTGTGCCGCTTTTACGCTTGATCATGGGCGGC
>RFHE01000068.1 GCA_003696445.1 Calditrichota bacterium
GCTCGAACACCATCCGATCTCTGGCCAGCAAGCCGGCCTCGCTCAGGGCCAGCGGACCGAGCGGGTCTTTCTGGTAGGGGTCGCTACCGGCCAGGTAAAACACCAGTTCAGGCCTGAATGATGCGAACACGCCGGGCAATTCCCCGCTTAGAACAGACAGGTAGCCCTCATCGCCGGTGTCGTGGCTAAGGGCGATACACTTCTGCTCTTTTTTCTCCACGGTAATCCAGCTGTCTGCATGGATGTCGAAGTGAAACACACGGGGGTCCTGGCTGAAAATCTCCAGCAACCCGTCGCCCTGATGGGCATCCAGATCCACAATCAGAACCCGCTGAACCCACTGCCGGGCAAAGAGCGATCGGATGGCGACCGCCACATCGTTCAGCAGGCAGTAGCCACCGCCCCGATCGGGAAAGGCGTGGTGATAGCCCCCACCCAGATGAAACCCAACCCGCCCGGTGGCCAGGGCCTGTTCCGCAGCGAGAAGGGTTCCCCCGCACATGCTACGAAAATACCTCAGCACATAGTTGTCCCACAAATCCACATAATCCAGATGGAGCAGCTGCGCCACAACCTGGGGATTCTTCAGCCGGGCCAGATAAGTGTGCGTGTGCACCCTGAGCAAATCCTCCTCGGAAGCGGGTTCCGGGTGAAGCAGATGTTTCGGCGAGACCAATTTTTCCCTCACCAGGCGGGTGCGAATTTTTTTGAATTTGTAGGGATCGAAGCTCTGGCGGGATTGCCGGGCACACACCGAGCCCAACACCTCTGGATGATAGACAATGGGTACCCGCCGGGGCCGCAGTCGCCAGAGAAGTTTGAAACGCGATCGGCCGGAGGGCCGAAGTAATGAAGACTTTTCCGATTTCACAATTGGTTGTACCCTTGTTACCCGTTCGAATCAATTTAGGTCGCCGCGCGGGAAAATAAAAACAGATTCGGCCTGGCCGGCGGCTACCTGGCGGGTTCCACCCTGGAAACCAATAGGACGTTGCTGAGGTTCTACCACGCGCTTGGCAACTGGGACTTTCCGGCTCATCTAATTTTGCGGGTTCGAACGTGCGGTCCCCACAGGGTGCTTTTTTATTGCCGTTGGTATTGGGAAAATGCTTATATTATATTCACTGCTCATTTTTCTGGAGTAAGTGGGGAATTTTCAATCGGTTGAGTAAGCTCGCTCCCGGAAAATGGCTGAACCATCGGCCGTTTCAGGTCGTTTGTTGAGTACAAAACATCGGGTAATTTGTGAATGAAACAGGCCAGTACAGTCAACATTCCTAAGGTTTACAGCCCACAGGAGGTGGAAGAGCGCTGGTACCAGCATTGGGTGGAACAGGGATACTTCAATGCCGATGTTCGCCCGGATAAAACGCCTTACACCATCGTCATTCCACCGCCCAATGTGACCGCCGCGCTTCACATGGGGCATGCCTTCAACAACACCATTCAAGACATTCTGATTCGCTACAAGCGCAAACAGGGCTACGAGGCACTGTATCTGCCCGGTACCGACCACGCCGGCATTGCCACCCAAAATGTGGTGGAAAAGGAGCTCAGGAAAGAGAATCTAACCCGCCACGATTTGGGGCGGGAAAAGTTTGTTGAGCGGGTCTGGCAATGGAAGGAGAAGTATGGCAGTACCATCATCAATCAATTGAAACGGATGGGCTGTTCCTGCGACTGGCGGCGGGAACGCTTCACTATGGACCCGGAATATTCCTACGCCGTGCGGGAGGTGTTCATCCGCCTGTACAAAAAGGGATGGATTTACCGGGGCAAGTACATCATTAACTGGTGTCCGCGTTGTTCCACCGCCCTGTCCGACGAGGAAGTGGAGCACCGCCAGGTAGAGGGGCACTTGTGGTACATTAAATATCCGCTAAAGGAGGGTTCCGGGCATCTGGTGGTGGCCACAACCCGGCCGGAAACCATGCTGGGCGATACGGCCGTGGCCGTCCATCCCGATGATGACCGTTACAAATCCCTGATCGGCAAGACCGTGATTTTACCGCTCATGAATCGGGAAATTCCCATTGTGGCCGATCCCCAGGTGGACCCCGAGTTCGGCACCGGGGCGGTGAAGGTAACCCCGGCGCACGATCCCAACGACTTTCAGATTGCCCAGCGCCACCAGTTGCCGGCCATCACGGTGATGGATGAGGCGGGCGTGATGAACGAACACGCCGGCGATTTTAAAGGGCTGGATCGGTTTGTGGCCCGCAAGCGGGTGGTGGAAGCCCTCAAGGAACAGGGCTTTTTGCTGAAGGTGGAAAAACACACCCACAATGTGGGGCACTGCCACCGGTGCGGTACGGTGGTGGAGCCATATCTGTCCGAGCAATGGTTTGTCCGCATGAAGGACATGGCGCAAAAGGCCATTCAGGTGGTTAAGGAAGGCAAGATTGAATTTCACCCCGCCGAGCGCTGGCTGAAGACCTATTTTAACTGGCTGGAGAATGTGCGGGACTGGTGCATCAGCCGCCAGTTGTGGTGGGGACACCGGATCCCAGTGTTTTATTGCAACCAGTGCGGCCATCAGATGGTGGCCCACCAGATGCCGGAACGGTGCGAAAAGTGCGGCTCAACCAGCCTCCGCCAGGACGAGGATGTGCTGGACACCTGGTTTTCCAGCTGGCTGTGGCCCTTTGCCACCCTGGGCTGGCCGAAAGACACGCCGGAGCTGCGCTATTTCTATCCTACCAACACGCTGGTTACCGGGCCGGATATCATCTTTTTCTGGGTGGCCCGGATGATTATGGCCGGCCTGGAGTTTATGGGTGAAATCCCCTTCCGGGATGTGTACCTGAACGGCATTGTGCGCGACGCCCAGGGTCGCAAGATGAGCAAATCCCTGGGCAACGGCATCGACCCGCTGGACATCATCGAAAAATACAGCGCCGATGCCATGCGCTTCACGCTGATCATGCTCAGCTCCGAGGGGCAGGACATTAATCTGGCCGAGTCCCACTTTGAGATGGGGCGGAACTTCTCCAACAAGATCTGGAATGCCTATCGCTTTCTGGCCATGAACCTGGGCGGCGAGCCGGCCGACAATTACCTGGATTACCGGGATCATTTTGAACTGGCCGACCGCTGGATTTTAAGCCGCCTGAACCGCGCCATCGAGGCCGTTTCCACCAGCCTGGATCAGTTCCGCATCCATGATTCTCTGGAAGCGGTTTACCACTTCTTCTGGGATGAGTTCTGCGACTGGTATCTGGAGCTCATCAAGCTCCGGCTTTACCGGGAGGAGGATCCCACCGGCCAGGCTACCGCCCGAGCGGTGGCGGTGCACGTCATGAAAACGGCCATGCAGCTGCTGCATCCCTACATGCCGTTCATTACCGAAGAAATCTGGCAGCGGCTGAAGGGGCGGGAGGAGACCAGTGTGGTGGTACATCCCTGGCCGGAGCCGGTGGCCGAACTCAGCGATGCGCTGGCCGAGCACGATATGGCCTTTCTGCAGCAGGTCATCGGGCAGGTGCGGGCCATTCGGGCGGAAATGAATGTGCCGCCCCAGGCCAAAGCCACCCTGCTGTATCGAACCAGTAACGAACATCAGGCCGGCCTGCTGGAAGCGCATCGCGATTACATCATTCAACTGGCCCGGCTGGAGTCGGTGGGGCGCCTGCGCCCGGATCACGATCTGCGCTCCACGGCCTCGGCCATTGTGGAAGCGGTGGAATTGTACATTCCGCTGGCCGATTTGATCGACCTGGCAGTGGAACGCAAGCGCCTGGATCGCGAAATCGAGCGGCTGATGAAGCAGATCGAAGCCAGCCGCCGCAAGCTCTCCAACGAAGATTTCCTCCAGAAGGCGCCGGCCAATGTGGTACAGTTGGAAAAAGACAAACTGCAGAAC
>RFHE01000372.1 GCA_003696445.1 Calditrichota bacterium
GGGGGCGGCAGTTTCGGCGGCGGGGGGGCCACCGGCGGCTGGTGAAAACGCCGGGATTTTTGCCCACCTGTTGAATTGTTCCCGGCCGGCGGTTAAACTTGACCCTGCTTTTTGAGCAGCTTAAATGGTGTGCAAACAATGAGCAGGTTGGCGGAAGTGAAGCGTCCTCTGGACCCAAAAAAGTTTTTTAGCGAGGAGGAGAAGCAGCGCATCGTTGCCGCCATTCAGGCCGCGGAAAAGGAGACCTCCGGGGAGATACGGGTCCATCTGGATAGGGCCTGTGATGGCGATGTCTTCCAGCGAGCGTTGAAGGTGTTCCACAAGATCGGCATGACTCAAACTGCTCAGCGCAACGGGGTGCTCATTTACCTGGCTTTGAAAAATCGCCGGTTCGCCATTGTGGGCGATGAAGGCATCGATCGGGTGGTCCCGGAAAACTTCTGGCAGGATGTGGCGGACATTTTGAGTGCCCATTTTAAAGAAGGCAAATTTTGCGAGGGCCTCTGCGCAGCGATTGCCCGGATAGGCGAGAAGTTGAAAGAATTTTTCCCTTACCGGAAAGATGACGTCAACGAGCTTTCTGATGAAATCAGCACCGAATAGCTGGGAACTGGCAGGCAGACTAACCGGATAAGTAAACAACAGGGAGAAGCGAGTATGCAGCCGGCGAATGCAGAGCGTGGGCAGTGGGGATCCAGACTGGGATTTATTTTCGCGGCGGCGGGTTCGGCCATCGGCCTCGGCAACGTGTGGCGGTTCCCCACCACCGTGGGACAAAACGGCGGTGCGGTGTTTGTGCTGGTTTACCTTCTGGCGGTGGTGGGACTGAGCTTTTTTGTCATGATTGCCGAGTTTAGCCTGGGGCGTCGCACGCAGCGCAATCCGGTGGGGGTGTACAAAACCCTGGCCCCGGGCAGCGCCTGGAAATATCTGGGCGTACTGGGAGTACTGACCGGCTGGGGCATTTCTTCCTTTTACAGTGTGGTGGCCGGCTGGACGCTGGGCTATCTGTGGAAAACCGCAGTCGGGGCTTTTAATCAGGCCAGCGCGGACCAGATTGCCAGCATGTTTGGCAGCTTTGTAGCTGACCCGCTCACCCAGATCAGCCTGCATTTTCTGTTCATGGTGGCTACGGTATTGATTCTCATGGGCGGCATCAAAGGGGGCATTGAGCGCTGGTCGAAAATTCTGATGCCGCTGCTTTTGGGTATTCTGGTCCTGCTGGTTGTTCGTTCGGTGACCCTCCCCAATGCCGGCATCGGCCTGGAATATTACCTGAAACCCGACTGGAGCAAGCTGACCGGCCGGGGAGTGATTGCTGCCGTGGGGCAGGCTTTCTTTTCCCTGAGCCTGGGCATGGGTACCATGATTACTTACGGCAGCTACCTCTCACGGAGAGAAAATCTGGTCACCGCGGCCAGCTGGGTCTGTGCACTGGACACGCTGATTGCCCTTCTGGCCGGCTTTGCCATCTTTCCGGCGCTGTTTTCGGTAGGTCTGGAGCCCAGCATCGGCGCCGGATTGATTTTTGTGGTGTTGCCCAACATTTTCAACAAGATTTTCCTGGGCAATTTGTTCGGGGCCGGTTTTTTCCTGCTCCTGGCCATCGCCGCCATTACCTCACTGATTTCCATTGTGGAAGTGCCTGCGGCTTACTTTATCGACGAGCGGAAATGGACAAGGCGAAAAGCGGTTCTGGTTTCCGGCGGCGGGGCTTTTCTGGCCGGTATCCCGGCCGCCCTCAGCCTGGGGGCAGTGCCCGGCCTGTCCAGCCTATTGACCATCGAAAACAGAACCTACGGCTTTCTGGATCTGATGAACCTGTTGTTCGGCCAGTATTCCCTGATCATTGGTTCGCTGGGCGTGGCTATCTTTGTGGGCTGGAAGTGGGGCCTCTCCAATCTGTTTGCCGAGCTGCGCGAGGGCAATCCCGATTTCAGGGCCGAACGCCTGTTCGGGTTTTTTATTAAATTCTTCTGCCCCATCATCATTGCCCTGTTGTTGATTTATCTGATCTTCAATCCCAACGCTTTTGCCTGATTGCAGGCCGACTACAGGTAGAATGCGTTGCGGTAATGGCGGATTTCGAACCGATTTCGGGTACCATCCACAATGACGGCATCGAAGCGGAAGTCGGTTTTTAGTTCCGGGTGTTCCTGGATGTACTGGCCGGCAATTTTGTACAACTGGCGTTGTTTGCGCCGGGTAATGCGTTCCTCCGGCGGCCCATAGGCTCCGGTGCGCCCGCTTTTCACTTCCACAAACACCACCTGATTGCCTTCCCTGGCGATGATGTCGATCTCCCCGCCATATTCGCCCCGGTAATTGCGCTCCAGAATCTGAAACCCTTTGCTCAAAAGGTAGCGCACTGCTACCTCTTCGCCCCAGTCACCGGTTTTTTGTTTGCGGCCAGGCATGTGAGCCTCCCTCTGAATTGGTTTCGGTTTGATTTGTTGAATGGAATCGGATGTTTCCCGTTCGAAACTCCCAGGCGATACGCTTTAATTGTTAAACAAACCCGGCTATTAGGCCAAGGGCAATGCCGATCAGGAATACGGACACAATCCGCCGCACCAAGCGGAAGGTCACTTTCCTTAGCAGCCGCGCGCCCACGAAGGCACCCAGAAAGGCGGAACCGACGGCGGTGACCATCAGCAGGGCATGCTGGTGCAGGGTCTCCATGAGCAGCGTGGAACTGTAGATGCTGATGCGAACCACATCCACCAGGCAGGCGATGGTCACCCCGGTGGCGATGTAGGCTTCCTTTTCCAGGCCTGCATGGAGTAAAAACGCACTGCGCAGCGCCCCCTGGTGACCGGACAGACCGCCGAAAAAGCCGCTCAGCAGACCACCCAGGGGTAACCAGCGAGCCGGAAGATGCTGTTCCCGCAGCAGGCCGGTTAATTCCACCAATGCAAAAGCAAGCATGAGCAGACCGATGAGCACGTTTACCGGAAACACCTGATGTTCTTTGCCCAGAAAACGATATTGGTAGATTGGGGACAGGTGGCTCATTTGTCCCAGGGTCCAGGCGCCTAGAGCGGCCGCCAGGATGGCCGGTAGGCCAAACCGTGCCACAACCGACCAATTGGTATAGCGGCCCAGCAAGACCCATTTGAACAAGTTATTGAGAAAATGGACAATGGCGGTGAGGGCCACCGCCACCGGGGCGGGGAAAAATAAGGCAAAGGCCGGAAGCAGCAGGGTGCCCAGGCCGAAGCCGGAAAACAAGGTGGACAGCGATACCGCTCCGGCGACCAGGGCAATAAAAAGCGTGTGCAAAAGTTCCTGTTCCATTTCGGATCGGTTCCCTCTGGTGGTAACCGAATTTACATTTGGCGGTAAAATTGAGAAAACTTTTGTTAAATTGAGAGTCTTGAATATTCTGCTCTGGTAGCGGGGAGTTTGCCGGTTTCGTAGGCTGTTTCACTGTTTTCTGAGCTTGAGGGGGAGAAATTGGTGAGACGAAAAAACGAAACCGGGCAAACTAAACCTGGCGGCCGGCGTAAAACGAGCTTTAAACAGGTCCGTATTGGAAAACAGAAGTTCGATGGCACAGATCGGTCTGGGGTGGCGCAAACTGGTTTCCCAGGTGCAGCGAGGCCCGGTGGGGCAGCAGCTGGAAGAATTCTTTAGCTGGATCTCATTTAGTTTTAGGGTGTTTCGCGCTATGCCGTACGTGGTCCGCTACCCTGGCGAAACCATGCACCAGATGTACATTCTGGGTAACCAGGCCCTGCCCTTGGTGTTATTGGCCGCCAGTTTCATCAGTATGGTTATGGCGCTGGAGTGGGGAGTAAAGCTGGAACCGTTTGGGGCAAAGCTCATGCTGGGACGCATTATCAGCATTTCGGTGATCCGGGAAATTGGTCCCATCATTACCGGCTTAATGGTGGCGGGACGGACTGGGGCCAAGATCGTGTCCGAGATTGGCAATATGGTGCTCAGCGAGCAGGTAGATGCTATGCGTGCCTTCGGCATCGATCCCATTAAGCGGCTGATTGTGCCCCGGGTGGTGGCATCCATCCTGGTCATGGCGCCGCTCACCGTGGTGGCCGATGCGCTGGGGATTATTGCTGGCTGGTTTTCGGCGGTCATGTGGGTGGATATCGATTCCCAGTTTTTCTGGCTGGCCATCCGGGACGGATTAATCCCCAAGGACATTTACATTGGGCTGATTAAACCGCCCTTTTTCGGCCTGATGGTTGGCCTGATCAGTGCATACTTCGGCTACCGGATTCGCGGCGGGGCCGAAGGCCTGGGGCGGGCGGCAACCCTAACTGTGATGTTTTCGTCGCTGAGCGTCCTGTTTACGGACTTTATTTTAACAAAAATTGTCTTATCGTTATATGGATAACATTTTTGGTAGAGCCATGAAGGTTGTTGAATTCGAAAATGTATCGCTGTGCTTGAACGGCAAGCAAATTCTGTCCAACGTCAGTTTTTCCATTGAAAAGAACGAGACGGTGTTGCTGGTGGGCAGTTCCGGTTCCGGGAAAAGCACCATTCTTCGCCTCATCCTGGCGCTGCAGCGCCCCTCTTCCGGTACGATTCGGGTGATGGGGCAGGACCTTACCGGTTTCTGCGGCAGCGATTTGCTGAGATTGCGCCAGAAGATCGGGCTGGTTTTTCAGGAAGGCGCTCTGTTCGATTCCCATACGGTGCTGGAAAATGTCTGCTTTTTTCTCGTTGAGAACCTTCACGTGCCTTTAGAAGAGGCGCGGGAGCGGGTTCTGCCTATTTTAGAGTTTCTGGGTCTGCATGAGTACATGCACTACTACCCCAGTGAGCTGAGTGGAGGAATGAAAAAGCGGGTGGGCATTGCCCGGGCCATTGCCAGCAAACCGGAACTGGTGCTCTACGATGAACCCACCGCCGGGTTGGATCCCATCTCGGCCAAAAAAGTGGTGGAGCTCATCGATACGTTGGATCGCGAATACGGCGTGACCTCGCTGATCGTAACCCACGAATTGCATTACTTTGTCGATGCCGTGGATCGGCTCCTGTTTTTGAAAAACGGGCAGATTGTTTACAGTGGCGTTCCGGAAGTCAGCATTCTGGAGCAATATTCTGAGCCCGAAGTGAAGCCGGCCTGCTCCTGAACCTTGAAAAACGCGCATGGACCTTGCCTATGGAAATTCGTCGTACAGATCCGGCATTGAAAATTGGAGTGATTACCTTATTTGTTCTGGCCCTGTTTATTGCCAGTTTTCTCTTTTATGTGGTGGCTTCCAATCAGAAGATGTTTGAATCCAAGTATTCCCTTTACATCTTTATGCCCAACATTCAGGGGTTGCGCAGCGGCGCGTTTGTTACCCTGGCCGGCATGAAGGTGGGGGTGGTAGGCGATTTGCGCCTGGCCGAGCACAATGGTCAAAAAGGCATCCGGGTGGAGCTGAAAATCGACCGGGACTACGCCGACCAGATTACGCCCTCTTCCCGGGCGACCATGCGCACCATGGGTGTTCTGGGCGACAAGTACGTGGATATTTCGCTGGGCGATGTGGCCGAAACCCCTCTGCCACCGGGCAGCTATCTGGAAATGACTCCGACGCTGGACATTGACGAGATGCTTGCCAAAGGACAGGAAGCGCTGGACAACTTGCATGGCATGCTGCGCAACATCGAGCAAATTACCGACGATGCTCTATCCGGCAAGGGCCTGCTGGGTACCCTGCTGAGCGATCCGGAAGCCAAACGAAACCTGGTGCAGATGCTGGCTTCGCTCAGCCAATTAACCAGTGACATTACCGGGGGCAATGGCTCTCTGGGTCGCCTGATGACCGATACCACCTTTTACGGCAACCTGAAAGAGACCACCGAGGGGCTGCAACAAATTACCCGTCGCCTGAGCAAAGGCGAGGGCACCCTGGGCAAAATGTTGAACGACAGCACCCTGTACGTGAACCTCTCCTCTTTGAGTGCACGGGCGGATTCCATTCTGGCCCGCCTGCAGGGCAGCGGTACGGCCGGTAAGTTGTTGACCGACAAAGAATTGTACGAACAACTGGTGGCCCTGACCCGCTCGCTTACCTTTCTTACCGACGACCTGAAGAAAAATCCCGGGCGCTACGTCACAGTGAAAATCTTTTAATTTTTCCTCTGGCGGGAGATTCTGGAACTTTATTTTTTCCGGGACGCGCCGGAGGCAAGTGGCCCCTTGAGAGGACCCTACCCTCTGAACCGGGCTGGGCAGACCGGAGCGGCGCTTCAGCCTTTCCGAGCGCACACGCCCTGGTAGCACCGGTGCACACGGCTAAAACCCACCTGTTTCAGCCGCGCGGCGGTTCGGCCGGGCAAGTCCCGTCCGCGCAGCCGCCCGGGCGATCCCGTGTAATGGTACAGTCGTCCTCCGGTGCGTAAAATTCGGTAGCAGTGCTGGTAGAATTCCTGGGAGTACAATTGTGGTGCCAGGCTAAATCGCGGCGGGTCGTGCAAAATACCCTGAAAGGAGGCCTCTGGGCACAGTTGTACCAGCCGGGCGGCATCCATCTGGAGCAGGGATAGGTTGGGCAGGGTGAACAGCGGCCGGCTCCAGGGATTTTCCCGGCACAGTTGGAGCATGACCGAATCAAATTCCACGGTCAGGACCCATTTTACTCCTGAGCGGCGGGCGAGGGCAATGGCTGTGTATCCCAGGCCGGTGCACAGGTCCAGCACTCGACCTCGCACCGGCCCCAGGGCCTTCAATTTGTGACGGGTGTCCTGGAGCGGGTCACCGTTTTCGGTGATGTGCATTTTAATGCCGGACAGCTCCACCGTGGGCGGTTTTCCAGCGCCCACAAAAACGGGCTTGTACAGTCTTCCGCTTTCTGGATGAGTGTACTGCCATTTTTCCCAGGCTCCATCCCGCCACACCAGGATGGAACGCTGGTCCGATGCCTTCAGCAGCTCAGCTCCGGGCAGGGGAAAGCCGCTGCCATCGGGTAGGGCGAACCAGTCCCCCTTTCGAACCACCGTTACCGTGGTTTGCCACAGATCCAGCGAAATTTCGGTTTTCCCCTGTTGGCCAGTGACAAGCAGGCGGTCCCGGGAATGGGGGTCTAGAAAATAGAGGCGGGGGGACGGCCGGTCTGGTTTTGCTGGGTTCGCCAAAATGACTCCGGGGAATTTTTCTCTTTAAGCCCTCGTTAAAGGCCGTTAAATTTAAAACTTAGGATTTCGGAAACGAGGATTGAATGAAATTTGCTCGCTGGTGGTTGGCGCTGACCTTACTGCTCGGGTCTTTGAACGCTCAGGCAGTTTCTCCGCAACAGCGGCTGGCCGCAGGAAAGCAGCGGCTGGCCGCAAGACAACAGCGGCTGGCCGCAAGACAACAGCGGCTGGCCGCAAAACAACAGCGGCTGGCCGAACTGCTGGCCCAGTTGCGCATCGAGAACGGCCACATTTTGTTTCCTTCCATTTACCACTCTTTCCAAAAACAGTTGGGCCTGGGTGCGGCTGGCGATTCGTCGAAGCAGCTTTCGCCGGAGCTGCAGGATCAGCTGCGGGTGGAACTGGAGGCTTGGGTGCGCATCAGTCGGGAGGTGAGCGGATTTTTGGCCGCGGTGCTGGAGGTCAGGGGAGAGGCGGTGGCCCTGCAAGCGGAGGAGTTCGCCGCGGACGTTTTTCAAGAAGCCGAAAAACAGCTACAGGACGCGGCTCGCGCTTACCACCAAAACCAGCGCAAAAAAGCCCGGCAACTGAGTGAGCGGGCCCGGCAACTTTACCTGCAGGCCCAGGCCGAAGCCATCCGCAATCGGCTGCTGGGGGAAGCGCGTATTTTCATTCAGGAGAGCAAGGACATGGGGGCGGAAAATTATGCCCCCCGGACGCTGGCCCTGGTTGAAACATTGCTTGCAGATGTGGAACGCCTGGTGAACAGCGGCCGTTACGACGATCCCAACCTGACGCGCCGGAGCCAGTTGCTGGAAGAACAGGCCAGGCATCTGCTGAGCCTGATGCAGGTGATCCGAAGCTTTCACCGGGATAAAGCCGCTGCCGAGGCCTACCTGCTTGAGCTGGAGGGCGGCTTGGATTCTCTGGCTGCATTAGTGAACTACCGGCCCCGTTACTCGCAAGGTCTGCCCCAGGTGATTGACGAACTGAGCGATGCCCTGCACAGCTTCAAAAACGAACTGGATCAATTGCGGGAAGAGAATCGACGACTCAGGGAGGAAAATCAGGCCCTTCGTCAGCAGGTCGCTCGGCTGGAAAAACAACTGGGTCGCAAGCGCAGCCTCGCTTCCCGCATTCAGCGCATCGGCGAAATGCTGGCGCCCCGGGACATCTCGGTGCGCCAGGAAGGCGACTGGCTTGTGCTGGGCATTGACAATGTGCCTTTTGCGCCAGGCAGCAGTGCCATACCCCCAGAGGCGGAAGCAGCCCTTCAGGCTATTGTCCATGCGCTGGCCGAATTTGCCGGACAAAAAGTGCAGGTGGTGGTCAGCCTGCTGGGTAAGGGCAACCCGGCTTACAACCAAAATCTGGCCCAACAACGGGCCCGTGCGCTGGCCCATTATTTTCAGAGCCAGTTGCCCATCCCGGACCGATTGATTGAAACGCTCGGTGAGGCCAGGAATTCCGCCGGCAGTAATTCCCGGGGCCTGAATCGGGTAGCGGTAAAAATTCAGTTGCCTGGTCGCTAATCCTCCAGTCTCCTCCAGCCGGCTCCATTCCCTTCCCATTAAAGGCTTTAACATTCTTTTCTATCGAAAGGGCATTTTGAAATGAAATTGAGGGTTGAACGGGGAGGTGCAAAATTCGGTTAAATCGTTGTCAGACCAGCAACTGGCCAATTAAATTATCCTTGCATTTCCTGTGGTGCGGGTCTAAATTTTTCGCTCGATTTTGCGTGGTTATTCATCGGGGCGGTAGCTCAGTTGGTTAGAGCGCCACGTTGACATCGTGGAGGTCGTCAGTTCGACTCTGGCCCGCCCCACGAGCTGAGGCCACGGATGTTGCATTCGTGGCTTGTTTGATATTTGTGCTGGTGGAAAGTTGATGCAGAACGGAAAAGAAAAAATTAAGATTACCTTTCCGGATGGTTCGGTCCGCGAATATCCTCGGGGGGTATTGCCGGAAACCATTGCCAAGGACATCAGTCCGCGCCTGGCCAAAGAAGCCATAGCGGCCAAATTTAACGGGCGGGTCATTGAATTGAATCGCCCGCTCACCGAAGACGGAGAGATTCGGTTCCTGACTTTTGAGGATCCCGAAGGCCGCGAAGTGTTCTGGCACAGTTCAGCCCATTTGATGGCCCAAGCCATTAAGCGGCTCTTTCCCGGCGCCAAGCTGGCTATCGGTCCGCCCATCGAAGGCGGTTTTTATTACGATATTGAGCTGGATCGGCCCCTTTCCACCGAGGATTTCGAGAAAATTGAGGCCGAAATGGCCCGCATTGTGGAAGAGAATTACCCGGTGGTCCGCCAGGTGCTGAGCCGGGAGAAGGCGCTGGAGCTGTTTAAAAAGCTGCACGAGGATTACAAGATTGAGCTGATTAACGACTTCCCCGACGAGCAGGAAATTACCGCTTACCAGCAGGGTGAGTTTATCGACCTGTGCCGTGGGCCGCACGTGCCCTCCACCGGGCGGTTGGGCAAACATTTCAAGCTGCTCAATGTGGCCGGGGCCTACTGGCGCGGCGACGAACATAACAAAATGCTCACCCGGATCTACGGGACCAATTACCCCAAGAAGAAGATGCTGGAAGAGCATCTTCACCGGCTGGAGGAAGCCAAAAAGCGCGATCATCGGAAACTGGGCCGGGAGCTGGATCTGTATTCCATTCAGGAGAGCATCGGCAACGGTCTGATTCTGTGGCATCCCCGTGGGGCCCGAGTGCGCCGGGTGATGGAGCAGTTCTGGATCGAAGAGCATTATCGTCACAATTACGAACTGGTGTACACCCCGCACGTGGCCAAGCTGGATCTTTGGGAGCGCAGCGGTCACACCAGCTTTTACCGGGAAAATATGTTCGATACCATGGTGATGGACGAGGTGGCCTATCAGCTAAAACCGATGAATTGCCCCTTTCACATCACCATTTACAAAACCCATCTACGCAGTTACCGGGATCTGCCCATTCGCCTGGCCGAGCTGGGCACCGTTTACCGCTACGAGCGCTCCGGTGTTTTGCACGGATTGATGCGGGTGAGGGGCTTTACCCAGGACGATGCCCATATTTTCTGTACTCCCGAGCAGCTGACCGACGAAATTGTCAAGGTGCTGGATCTGGTCATTTACGTATTAAGCACCTTTGGATTTAAAGAGTATGAGGTTTATCTGAGTACCCGCCCGGAGAAGTATGTTGGGACGCTGGAAAATTGGGAGGCAGCTACCAATGCCCTGCGCAATGCGTTGGAGGTAAAGGGGCTGGATTACGAAATCGATCCGGGCGAAGGGGTCTTTTACGGCCCCAAAATCGACATTAAGATTAAGGATGTGCTGGGTCGCTCCTGGCAGTGTTCCACTGTGCAGGTGGATTTCAATCTGCCCGAACGGTTCGACATGGAGTACATCGGCGAGGATGGCCGGCCTCACCGCCCAATTATGATTCACCGGGCGCTGATGGGTTCCCTGGAACGATTTTTTGGCATTTTGATCGAGCACTACGCCGGTGCATTTCCTCTCTGGCTGGCGCCGGTGCAGGTGGTTTTGTTGCCCATTGCCGATCGCCATCACGAGTTCGCCCGCCAGGTGTACCAGCGGTTTCGCGAGGCGGGCATCCGGGTGGAACTCGACGACCGCAACGAAAAGGTGGGCTACAAGATTCGTGAAGCGGAAGTGAAGAAAGTGCCCTACATGGTGGTCATCGGGGATCGCGAAGTGGCCGATGGGAAACTGGCCGTCCGTCACAAAGGCGAAGGCCAGCTGGGAAACCTTGACCCCGAAGAGTTATTGCAACGCTTGCTACAGGAAATTGCCAATAAAAGTTGAAGGTAGAACCAAATTAAGGAGCGACTTATCAGCAAACCAAAATCAATTCGTGTCAACGAGCAGATCCGGGTCTCTCAGGTACGCTTGATTGGGCCGGATGGGAAACAGCTGGGTATTGTATCAATTGATGAAGCAAGGCGTCGGGCAGAGGGGTTTGGATTGGATCTGGTGGAAATTGCCCCCAATGCATCGCCCCCGGTTTGCAAGATCATGGATTTTGGCAAATACAAGTACGAGCTGAGCAAGAAGGAAAAAGAAAGCAAGAAGAAGCAGCACGTTATTAATGTTAAAGAAATCCGGATGCGGCCCAAAACCGACGAGCACGATCTGGAAACCAAGCTCAAGCAGGCCCGGAAATTTCTGGAGCAAAAAAATAAGGTGAAGTTTACTGTGTTGTTTCGCGGGCGGGAGATGATTTACCAGGACATGGGGCGCGAAATTTTGAACAAAGTCATGGAGCGCCTGGAGGACATCGCCAAACCTGAATCGCCGCCCAAAATGGAAGGGCGACGCATGATTCTGGTCATGACGCACAGGTAAAGAGGACCAAATAGCGAAAGAGGACAAGCCATGCCGAAGATGAAATCGCGACGCGGAGCGAAAAAACGCTTTCGGGTAACTGCCACCGGCAAGTTGAAATTCCGCCACAATTACAAAAGCCATATTTTGACCAAAAAATCGTCCAAGCGGAAGCGGAAACTTCGCAAGTACAGCTATGTGGCGGCTGTGGATGCCCCACGGGTCAAAGAAATGATTCTGGAAGAATAAGACAAGCCAACGGAGGAACATCATGCCTCGCGCAACCAATAATGTGGCCGCGAAACAGCGGCACAAAAAAGTTCTGAAACTGGCCAAAGGTTACCGGCTGGGTAAACATCGCCTCTACCGCACGGCCAAGGATCAAGTGGAAAAGGGCCTGCAATATGCCTACCGGGATCGGCGACAGAAAAAACGGCATTTCCGCCGGCTGTGGATTGCCCGTATTAATGCGGCCTGCCGGCTCAATGGTATCAGCTACTCCCGGTTTATGCATGCGCTCAAGGAAAATCAGATTGAGCTGGATCGCAAGGCACTGGCCCACCTGGCCATGCATGAGCCGGAAGCATTTAAGGCCCTGGTGGAGCAGGTAACCCAGGCCTGAGTTGTTTTTCTGGAAATTTAAGCCCAGGGATGGTGGAAGACCAGCTTGCAGTGGTTAGACCGGCTGAAGGGTTGACCGTAGGGAGGCTCCCAGGCCGGTTTTTCACTTTTTCAGCAAGCTGCGGAAACCATCCCTCTTTTCCATCAGGAATCGGACATGAAAGAGCAAATCGAACGTATTCGCGCGGAGTTTCAAAAAGCGCTAGCCGGCGCCGATACCCCTGAGGCCCTGGATCAATTGCGGGTCCAGTTTCTGGGAAGAAAGGGCAAGGTGCAGCAATTGTTGCGAGGACTGGGACAGCTACCCCCGGAGCAGCGCCCGGAGGTGGGACGCCTGGTCAATGCCCTGCGCGACCAGGTGCAGCAAGCTCTGAAGGAAAAAAAGGCCAGCCTTAAGCCGGCGGTACCCAGGGAATGGCTGGATCTGACCCTGCCCGGACGAAAACCACCGGTAGGGAAAAAACATCCCCTCACCCAGGTCCTGGATGAGATTAAGGCCTTTTTCGTGCAGAGAGGGTTTACTGTAGCCGATGGACCGGAGGTGGAGACCGATTACTACAATTTTGAGGCTTTAAACATCCCCAGAAACCATCCGGCCAGGGATATGCAGGATACCCTCTACATCACCCAGGATATTGTGCTGCGCACCCACACCTCGCCGGTTCAAATTCGGGTAATGGAGAGCCAGCAGCCGCCGGTGCGCATCATTGCTCCCGGGCGGGTCTATCGGCGGGATACCCCAGATGCCAGCCACTCCCCCTTCTTTCATCAGGTGGAAGGGCTCTGTGTGGACCGAGGGGTCAGCTTTGGCGACCTGAAAGCCATCATTTCTGAGTTCGCCCGTGAGTTGTTCGGCGAAGATATCCACGTGCGCTTTCGGCCCAGCTTTTTCCCCTTTACCGAGCCCAGCCTGGAATACGATTTCAACTGTGTGTTTTGCCGGGGCAAAGGCTGCCGGGTGTGCAAGCAAACCGGCTGGATGGAGATCTCCGGCGCCGGGATGGTTGACCCCAACGTGTTTAAGGCGGTTGGTTACGATCCAGATATCTACACCGGCTATGCCTTTGGCATGGGGGTGGACCGAATCGCCATGCTGAAGTTTGGCATCGACGACATCCGGCTGTTTTTTGAAAACGATCTCCGTTTCCTGAACCAGTTCTAAGGGGGCAAGTCCCCTTGGCCGGGGCCCTGATTGTTGTTGCGCGCCGTGAAGGGTATTTCCCAGACGTCTGGCGTTGAAATGAACCAGTAGCCATTCAAATTCAGGCAAAGACCGAACATGAAAGTTTCTTACAACTGGCTGAAAGAGTATGTGGACCTGACCGTCGATCCTCATGAACTTGGGGAACGCCTTTCTTTGATTGGATTTGAGCTGGAAGAGATTTTAGAGCGCCGCCTGGATTATCCGAATGTGGTGGTGGGAAAGGTGCTCAAAGTGGTTCCGCATCCCAATGCGGACAAGCTAAAGGTCTGCCAAGTGGATGTAGGGGGGAAGACGTTGAATATTGTTTGCGGGGCCCCGAACGTTGCGGAGGGGCAGCATGTGCCGGTGGCTCTGGAAGGGGCACAACTGCCTAACGGCCTGAAAATCCGCCGGGCGCGGTTGCGCGGGGTGGAATCCCAGGGCATGATCTGCTCCGAGGCCGAGTTGGGCATGGCCGATCGCTCCGAAGGCATCTGGGTGTTGCCCGAGGACGCGCCGGTGGGGCAACCGCTCTCCGAAGCGCTACGGTTCGACACCGACTGGGTGCTGGACTTAGGGGTTACGCCCAACCGCCCCGA
>RFHE01000373.1 GCA_003696445.1 Calditrichota bacterium
CGGGGTCTCTCGACAGGAGATTCTTTGGTGAATATTTTCCTTCCAAAATTCATGTCCATCCGCGTTGATCCGCGGCTAAATAAACTTAAAATCAGCCGCCGATTCATGCGGATTCACGCGGAAAAAACAGGACATGTTCCTGTGTTGGTCTGTGATGCATTGTAATGCAGGCACAACATAGCCCCCGTCTTCCCGAGCGCAGCGCCGCCCGCCGGGAGGCGCGCAGTCGAGGGACCTCATTTGTCTCGAATGGAATCGTGAAAATTGGTAGCCGCAGACTTCACGCCTGTGTGCTAGTGGCGCCAGTGCCCTTCCCGGCCATTCGAGGCCGCAACATGCGAAATGAAGAAAACAACCGAGATGTCTCGACTCCCCCGCCAATGCGGGGTCGCTCAACATGACCTGCGGGGGCTCTTCCTTTTTTCTAAAAATCCGTGTCCATCCGCGTTGATCCGCGGCTAACACATTTTAAAATCAACCGCGGATTTGCACGGAAAACATGGCTCCCATTTCCGGGATGAGATGTAGTGGATTGGAATACAGTCAACATTCTGGCTTGTTCTTCTCGAGCGGAGCTCCGGCGGGGCGCAGTCGCGGAATATCGTCTTCCAGGACTTGCTCAGGCAGAATAAAGGAGAGGCTGTTGTTACCGAATTGTAGCAAGCTCAGGAGAGTTCCCTTCCTCGATAGAGACTCCGGTATGTTCGGCAAAACCTCCCATGGTTTCCCCATTTTTCCAATGACGTTTCTCGGCGCCGCCCCGCTGGTGTGGAACTTCGCTCAGGCCACCGTTTGAAGCCAATTTTTACTAAAAAACGTTCTGTTTCCATCGCTCTGTGCCTTCGGTCCCGCGAAAAGGGCGAAACAGCCGAAAAAGGGTTTCCCAAGCAGAAACCACAATGCCCCGCATCGCCAGGGTGGCCGATAAACCGGCCGCACTTCTTGCTCATACTCCCAATCGGTGAGCAACCGAGAGCACGAGCCTGCAACAATCAGCACAGATTTTACCCTCATAGCTGTTTTTTGCCGAAAAATTGTATTATTTTTTTCTGTCCATTCAAAAATTGGAGAAAGCGTCATGTTGACCATGGAGCAATTCATTCAGGCTTGCCGGCAACGCGGTCTGAATGTAACCTATCAACGGATGCTCATTTACCGGGTGCTCAGCCAGCGCCATGATCATCCTTCGGCCGAAGAGATTTACCAGCAAGTACGCCAAGAATATCCGGCTATTTCGCTGGCCACGGTGTACAAGACGCTGGAAACTTTTGCTGAGCACAATTTGATTACCAAAGTTACCCAGCTACACGACCAGGCCCGCTTCGACGGGGAAACCGAACCGCATCACCACCTGCTATGCGTGCATTGCAAGCGGATTGTGGACATTCGCGACGAGCGGCTTAATCAGCTGGAAATTCCCGAGAGTTGCCGACAAGAGTTTCAGATTCTGGGTTACCGGATTCAATTCGAGGGGATTTGTCCAGAGTGTGCAGCCCGGCAATCCTGTTAAGGTATCTCAGAGGGCGATTTGATCATCCTATCCGAGAGCGAAACTATTATCGGACTGTAGCGACGGTTCATCGGAAAGCATGGATCTGGTACATACGGGACTGCTGTTTCTGGTAGGAGCAACGGCAGGTTTCATCAACGTGATGGCCGGCGGTGGTTCTTCCATTACCCTGCCGGCATTAATTTTCCTAGGCCTGGACGGTGCCACCGCCAACGGTACCAACCGCATCGGCATTTTTATCCAAAATATTTTCGCCATTCTCTCTTTCCGGCAGCAGCAGGTCAAAGATGTGCGGCGCAGCCTGCAGCTGGCCGTTTTTACCCTTCCGGGGGCTATTTTGGGTGCCCTGGTGGCCGTGCGAATCAGCGACCTGTGGTTCCAGCGCATTTTGGCCATCATCATGGTGGGGATTGTACTCTCACTGTTTGCCCCCACTCCCAGCGTGGCTACTCAGGGCTCTCCTACCGGGCGAGCCAATCCGTGGATTTACCCGGCCCTGGTGGGCGTTGGTTTTTACGGGGGTTTCGTCCAGGTGGGCGTGGGCTTTCTTTTCATGGCCGCCCTGTACCATTTGTTAAAAATGAATCTGGTCTATGTAAACATGCATAAGGTGTTCATTGTTTTCATTTATACCTTGCCTGCGCTGCTCATTTTCATCCTCTCCGGCAAGGTGAATTGGCTGTACGGGTTCACGCTGGCTGCCGGAAATGCCACCGGTGCCTGGTTCTCGGCCCGGGTGGCAGTCCGTGGCGGCGACCGGGTGATTCGCACTGTGCTGGCGGTGGCCATTTTGTTGATGGCTGCCAGGTTGCTGGGCGCCGTCTGAAGTCCACGTCGCTGGATCAACAGACAAAAAACAGGAGTAACAGCCCCTCATGCCCATCGTGAAAGCACCGGATTACCATCCTCCACCCGGGTTTACCAATCCCCATCTGCAAACCATTTTTCCCGCTCTGTTGCGCAGGGTAACGGGCGTGGTTTACCAGCGCGAACGTATCGACACGCCGGACGGCGATTTTCTGGATTTGGATTGGTCCCGCGTGGGAAGCCCGCGGCTGGTGGTCATTTCCCATGGGCTGGAGGGGAATAGCCACCGAAGCTACGTGCTGGGCATGGTGCGCGCCTTTAACCGCCGGGGCTGGGATGCCTTGGCCTGGAACTTCCGCGGCTGCAGTGGAGAAATGAATCGCAAACCCCAGTTTTACCACAGCGGTGCTGCGTACGATCTGGACACAGTGATTCAGCACGTGTTGGACAGGTTCGGTTACCAACATCTGGCCCTGGTGGGTTTCAGCATGGGCGGAAATATGACTTTAAAATATCTAGGCGAACGGGCCGAAAACATCCCCCATATCCTGCGTGCTGCTGTGGCCATTTCGGTACCCTGCGAATTGGTCAGCTCGGCCCGCAAGATGGACACCCGCCTCTCCAACCGCCTCTACTTGTACCGGTTCCTCCGTATGTTGCGCAAAAAGGTGGAAGCTAAAGCCCGCTTGTTTCCCGAAGCGCTGGACCCGGCACCGTTAAGATGGATTCGCAGTTTCCGCCAGTTCGACGATCTGTACACCGCGCCTCTGCATGGTTTTAAGGACGCTCTGGATTACTGGCAGAAAGCCAGCGCCAAGCCGCTGCTGGCATTCATCACGGTACCCACGCTCCTGTTGAATGCGCTGGACGATCCTTTTTTAACCCCGGAATGTTTCCCTTTTAAAGAAGCAGGGTCAAACCCATACCTGTACCTTCAGGCTCCGCGTCACGGTGGTCACGTGGGGTTTGTGCAGTGGAAGAGCCGGGGGGAATATTGGTCGGAAGAGCGCGCTATTCAGTTTGTTACCGGTCAACTTGATCTGCAGGCTCAGGCATCGTCGGTGGGCCCACAACAACGAGGCAGGCGCTGCCATGACTGATCGAGTCGGCACTCGGCCTTCGCCAGCCTCCTTGCTGCTGGTAGCCGTCCAGATGGGATGTTTGGCTTATCTTTTGTACAGCGGGCCGCTCTGGCCGGCCCAACCAGGGGCAACTACGCTTGTAGTCCTGGGCCTGCTTCTGGGCCTGTGGGCGCTGGTCAGCCTCTCCAGTGCGCGGTTAAATGTTTTCCCCGAACCGCGATCGGGCTCCCGTTTGGTACAGCATGGTCCCTACCGCTGGATTCGCCATCCCATGTACACCTCCGTTTTACTTTGTGCCCTGGGGTGGCTGAGCGGTCACTTTACCCCCGGCCGAGCGGCGACATTTTTTATCTTACTGGTGGATTTGTTGTTAAAGATTCGTCGGGAGGAGGCGCTGCTGGCCAGGCAGTTCCCCGAGTACCGCCGGTACCAGCAGCGTACTCGGAGGCTGGTTCCTGGCGTGTATTGAGGGCATTTGAGGCTCCAATTGCAGCCAGCGAAAGCCCCATCCGCTTATTGCCGGCTTTCTGGTGCCGGTTCTGCGCAGGAGGCACTCGTGTTGATCAGCTCGTAAACGGCGTCCAGAAGCTCCTGTACTCGGAAAGGTTTGCTCACGCAACGGTCGAATCCGAATCGGGCGTAATTGCCCAATATGGGGTCGTTGTTGTAGCCGCTGGAGACAATGGCGGCAACGTGGGGATCGATGGTCCGGATTTGCTGGATGGCTTCCGCGCCGCCCATGCCGCCGGGTATGGTCAGGTCCAGAATGACCAGATCAAACGGTTTGCCTGTCTGCCGGGCCTGTTGAAATGCACTCACCGCTTCCTGGCCTTCTCCGGTGGTAACCACCTCGAATCCGTGTTCGGAGAGCACCATTTTGACCAGATCGCGAATAGGCGGTTCGTCGTCCATGAGCAAAATGCGCCCCCCGGAACGGCGGTACACTCTCTGTTGCCCGTTCCCATCGATCGGCTTGCCGTTCTGGTCGGCGGCGGGGAGGTAAATATTTACGCGGGTGCCTTTGCCTACCTTGCTGGATAGGGTAATAAAGCCCTCGTGACGGCGGACGATGGAATAGCAGGAGGCTAGACCCAATCCGGTGCCTGTTTTTTTGGTGGTAAAGTAGGGATCGAACACTTTGGGTAGAATTTCCGGCGGAATGCCTTCCCCCTCGTCTTCGATGGTGATTTTCACATAGCGGCCGGGACGAATGCGCACCCCCTGGTCGGTTATCGGCTCGCTGATTTGCAGATTTTTAGCGGCGATACGCAACCGTCCACCGTGGGGCATGGCCTGCACCGCGTTGATGATTAGATTGTGCAACACCTGGCTGATCTGTCCCTCGTCGGCCAGCGCGGACCACAGATCTTGGGCAATGTGAAATTCCGGCTTTACAGACGAGCCGTGCAAAGCAAAGCGTGCGGTCTCGGTGACCAGCTGCTGTAGGGACATTACTTTTTTAACAGGCGTGCCACCTTTGGCAAAGGTGAGCAATTGCTGGGTCAGGTCCCGCGCGCGCAGGGAGGCCTTTTCGGCATTGTCCAGCACAGGAAGCAAGTCTGAAGGGTCCTTCAACCGCATTTTAGCCAATGACAGATTGCCCAGAATGGCGGTGAGAATGTTGTTAAAATCGTGGGCCAGGCCCCCGGCCAAAATGGAAAGCGACTCCAATTTTTCGGCCTTCATCATCTCTTCTTCCAGCTGGCGTTGCTGGGAGATGTCCCGGAATACCAGGACGCAACCGTTCACCTCGTTGGCTTCGTTGACCATTGGAGATGCGGTGCACAGAATAGGCCGTTGCTCGCCGTTACGGCTTTTCAAAAGGTAAGCACCGCTCAATTGGCTTAGGCGATCCGGACAGCAAAACCAATCTGGCGAAAGCTCGACCGGCTCGTTTTCTTTTTCCCGAATAATGGCAAAAAATCGACCCAGAAAATGGCCGTGTGCCTCCGCCTCCTGCCATCCGGTCAGTTGTTCAGCCACCGGGTTCATGATCAGCACCTGCCCTGCGGTGTTGGTGGCAATCACCCCGTCTCCAATGCTTTTCAGGGTAATTTGCAAGCGCTCTTTTTCTTCGGCCAGGCGCCGCTCGGCCAGCACTTTTTCGGTAATGTCCTGTAAACTACCGTAATAAGCCACAACGGCCCCCGCCTCATCGCGGACGATCCGGGAATTTTCCCTCACCCAGATGAAGGTTCCATCGTAACGGCGGTACCGGGTCACGTAATTGCGCAGAATGCCTTTGCGGTGAAGTTCCTCCTGCCACCGAGCCCGCTCGGCCTTGTCCACGTAGAAATTGTCGGCCGTCGTTGCCACCAGGCTGGCTTTATCCGGATAGCCCAGCATTTCTACCATGGTTTGGTTGACGTCGATCACCCGTCCATCGGGCGTGGTGCGGTATAGCCCTACGGGTACGCTCTCGAACAGGGTTCGATGCCGTTGCTCACTTTCCTGCAGGGCGGCTTGAGCCCGGCGATATTCGGCCCGTTCCAGTACCAGAGAAACCAGATCGGCCAGGGCAGCAGCAAATTGTTGCTCATCGGGATGCCACTGCCGGCGTTGGCCCACATGTTCGTGACAGACCACCCCTACTAAGCGCCCGCCCAGGCGCACCGGGGCATCTAACATGCTGGCGATGCCCAGTGGTTTCAAATAAAATTCGCTGAATTCACGGGTGCGAGAGTCTTTTACCGCATCGGTGGCATCGATGATTCGGCTTTCCTTCAGGGCGCTCATATATTGGGGAAAACGGTGTGTTTGGAGAACCGTGCCCTGGGTGAAGCTGCCGGTTTCCAGATGGAATTGACAGGCCAGAATCAGTTGTTCACCATCCGGGGAGAGCAGCCAGATGCCTACTTGGCTCACCGATAGCGTTTCGGCGGCTGCCCGAGCAATGTCTCTGAAAACACTTTCCTGATTCCCGTGCCACAATTCCTGGCTGGTGGAAAGGGTAACCAAAGTCTGGTTTTGTAGCTGGCGGCGTTCCTGCTCCTGGCGCAATTGGCGCTCCAGTTCGGCTTCGCGGGTTACATCCCGGCCAATCAGGTACACTGCCGGCTCTCCTTCGAACTCGAAGGCCACCGCGGCCATTTCCACTTGCACTATCCTTCCGTCCAGGCGTAGAATCCTCCGCCGCAAGGTGGTTCCAGTGCGTGGCGGTTTTTCCTCTTTCAAAACCGGGCGGTCTTCGGGGGGCACAAAATCGTAGATGCTACGGCCTACCACCTCCTCCGGGCGGCTAGCACCTAGAAGTAACAAGCCAGATCGATTGATGAACACCACCCGTTCCCGGCTGAACACGGCCACCGCCTGAGGGCTGTTCTCAATCAGCAAGCGATAACGCCCCTCGCTTTGGCGGAGCTTTTCCATAATCTGATGCCGCTCGGTCACATCTACCAGCGTGCCGTGAACGGCCGGCCTACCCCTGTGCAACGTCCGGCTACCAAAAACTTCGGCCACGAATTCCTGGCCGTTTTTGCGCAGCCCGCGCAATTCATAATGGAGTGCTTCCACTTCGCCTCGCAACCGCCTGTCCAGGTTTTCCGATACCATGGACCAATCTTCAGGGTGAACCAACTTTTTTACCGGTAGATCCCGGAGCGCTTCCTGCGAATAGCCAAAAATCTCCGCGAATTTAGGATTACAGTAAACGAGGCGACCATCCTGAACAATGTACACGCCAACCAGGGCGTTGTGTACCAGAGAGTGATATTTGGAATCCAGTTGTTCGTTCAGGCCGTGCATGAGCCGGCCAGCGCCAATTACCAGAAAGAGCAGTCCCAGAGGCTGGCCAACCCGCCCACTGAGGATGCCCACAAGGCCGTAAAACTCGTGCATCCAGCTTTCCGGAACCAGACTGCTGTGAAAAAAGGCGCCGATCAGCATGTTCAGGCTGATTAGGGCCCAACCGGCAGTGACAAAGTTTTTCCCTTGTAGAGGTTGTGGAAATTTTTTTCGAACGGCGATCAGTAAAATTACACCGGTGATGAAGATAAAACCGATGCGAAGCAAGTTCAGGGCTTCCATGAACATTAGGGTATTCCCCCCATGCAAGTGCTTTCCAACCTGGCGCTGAAAGAAATGTCAGCGCTTCAACCATTTCCATTGTCGGAGAATTTCGCGCTATTTTTAGATGTGCACGCAATCTCTTGATCAACACCAGAGGCAAGAATAAAATGGGATGAAATACCATCTGCACAGCAGGTAGTGTGTACGTGGAACAAGCACCCAACTTCCCACCTTATGGCGATTGCGGTGGCGGTGGCTCCGGCCGTTCCTCACCGTAACGATTGAACATGTCGCCGCTGGAGGGCCCACTTTAACCTGCACTGCACCCGCCTGGTACGGAAGCTGGTCACGGCAAGGCCAAATTGCCCCTCCTTTAGCACAGCGCGGACCGATGGGAGGCCCAAAGCTGGGGGAGGATATGGTACTTGCATCGTTCAGGCGGCACGGGTGGGTGCAGGCTTCACGCCTGTGCCCCTCACACTATGACAGAACGCCGAACGAAGCCAGGATTGCTGGCAAAGAGCCTCCCGTGTTGCTTGCGGGTCTTTCAATGAGATTTTTTGAAGAGAGGCGGAGCCTCCCAGAACCGTACGTTCCCCAGCAGAGCCGTGGAACGAGAAAAAAATCAGCCGCGGATTTGCGCGGATTTTCGCGGAAAAAACAGGACATATTCCTGTGTTGGTCTGTGCTGCATTGGAATCCAGGCACACTATAACCCGTGTCTTCCCGAGCGGAGCGCCGACCGCCGGGAGGCGCGGAGTCGAGGGATCTCATTTTTTCCTCGAATTGCGCCACCGCCTCGCTAGCTGCAGGCCTCACGCCTGCGTGAAAAGGGCTCTGGAGCTTGTCCAGCCTTTGCGGCGCGCCCGGAATGAAAAACCC
>RFHE01000069.1 GCA_003696445.1 Calditrichota bacterium
AAGCGCATGGAGGCCGGCTGCAAGCCAAACCACAGGTAGAGGAAGGGGAACAGTAGGTAGAGAAAGGTGGTCAGGCCGTTCAGATAGTAAGTACCGATAGCCAGGTAGGAGAAGCGCTGGCGCCAACTGAGCCGACCGAACAGGCGGGGGATTTCGGAGAAAAGCACCTCGTACACCCCCCGTGCCCACTTCAGCTGCTGTTTGTAAAAGGAGCCCAGATCTTCCGGCACCAGCCCCCGGCTAACGATTTCCGGTACATACACAGACTTCCAGCCGGCGGCATGCAGGCGAATGGCGGTCACCAGGTCCTCGGCCAGCCCAACCCCATGCCCTCCGATGGATTGCAGCGCTTCCCTACGGAAGGTGCAATTGGCACCGATGGCCACATTGGTCCCGTGTCCGTACATGCCCATCATGATCGGGCCGTAAAAATTGTAGGTTTGTTCAGCGGCTCCCCGGGCCACAAAACTGCGTTGCTGGTTGTAATAGGCCTGGCAGACCTGAACAAATCCCACCTGAGGATCGTCGAAGTAGCCCAGGACCCGATCCAGAAACTGTGGAAAAGGAACGTGGTCCGGGTCCAGTACCAGAATAAACTCTTCGTCGGTTAATTCCAGGGCACGGTTGATTTTACCGGCCTTGGCGCCAGGAAGATCAACCAACTCCAGCCAGACGGCCCCGTGTTTTTCGGCCACCTCTCGGAAACGGGGGTCGCGGGTGTCGTCCAGCAAGTAGGTGGTGTGAGGATATCGGATACGGGCGCAGGCAGCCAGCGTTTTTTCGAACATTTCCAGCGGTTCGCCCGGCGAGCTGGTGGTAAAAATGGCCACCCGCAATCCAGGCGGTGCCTCCTTCTGGCTGGGCCGGTCCAGCCCCAGATAGTTGAACCAGCTCAGAACAATGCGCCCCACACCGTACCAGACGGCCAGGGAGAGGAGAAGAAACAACGGCAAGTTGGCCACATGCGCCTCCCGGAACCACCAGTCGGCAAAGCGAAACACGGCAAGCAGACCGGCCAAAACAAAAGCCACTAGAAAGATGCGCTCCAGACGCGTAATCGGCGCCGCCCTTCGCCACCGCCACAGATCCAGCCGCTGTGCCTCGGTCTTAATACCGGTTCTGGTCCCATCAGGGTTCTGTAAAGTGACCGTCGTTTCCATCAAAAGGAAAATTTACATTACAATACCCAATCCGGTACCCGCAAAATTAATTCCTCTCTGCCGCACTCATCCTCTAAAACGACCGGTAGCGCAAAAACTTGACCGATTGAAACGGGTCACTCCGCCGGTAGGAATGATCGTTGCAATTGAAGTTGCACCCGCCAGATTCGGTAAAAAGCGGTGCGGCTGTGTTCAAAGCTCACCGAGAGCCGGCCCTGGTTTTTCAGGCGACGCTCCAGGGTAAATTTTACATCCAGCGGGAAATAGCTGCGGCTATAAAAGAAACGCTGCCAGTTGTTGGGCGGAGGAACGTCCAGCAGTTGAACCAATAATGGCGCTCTTTCTCGGGAATACAAGCCTGCGCTGATGGAGAGCATCACTCGGTTTTTAGGTTTCAATCGCTTGTCCAGGTAAACCACCAAGCGGCTTTCCCGCACCTGTTCCGGGGTGTAAAAAGGGTCGTACACGCCGGGCAGGATCAGGGAAGCGGTTTCCGGCAGCGGAACCGGTTCCACAGCCGGCACAAACCGGCTGGCAGTGGCATCGGCGTAAGAGAGGGCCGGACCGGCAGAGAAGATCAGCCCCTCCCTCACCAGAACGGGAAATAGCCACCACAGGTAACCAGCCAGCACATTGGTACCCGGAGAGAAGTGCTTCCACTGAACCACAACCTCCCCCATGTTCCCGGCACTTTTTTCCAGGCGGTAATTCAATTGCGCAGCCCAGCGCGTTACTGGGGAATCCAGGCTGGCGGTGGTAAACAAGTAAGGCCGGTAATCGGCGGACAGGTAGAGCGATCCGCCTCGGCCTGTCGGTATTTCCAGGCCGCCACCCAGTATGGGTCGCGCGCGCTTCCCGTTGAAATAAAACACACCGCCCAGCTGAAACCGAAGAGCCAGGTCCATGCCGGGTAATTGCCAGCGTTGCTGCGTCTCTACTTTGGTGGTGTTTTTTTCGCCGGAACGATCCGGGTAGATACGATTGGAAAGGTTGAGGCTCGTCTTCCAGGCCGGGTGAACAAACCACTGCCCCTGGACGTGCACACTGGGTTGTTTGAGGGGCTGATTGTCCCACTGATAGAAGGCCCCGCCTTCCAGCACAGGGGCCATGGCTTGCCGCAGGGCCAGCCATTCGGCCCGGGCCCGGGCGTGATGGGGATCCAGGCGCAGGGCTTGCTGAAGGTAGCGGGCGGCAGCTGGAAAATCATGCTGCCAGAAGGCCAGCCTGCCCAGTAAAAAGCTGGTTTCCGCAGGATAAACGCCCTGCCGCCACATGCGTTGTAACTGCCGCCGGGCCTGTTTCCAACGGCCGGTCTCCAACAAAAATCGGGCATAGGTCACCTGTAAGTCCCCATAACGGGGAAAACGCGAGAGGCCGGCCTGGAATACCCGATGGGCAGAATCAATATCCCCCTGCCAGTAGGTGGTCTGTGCCAGCATCAGCCAGGCAACGGAATCTGCCGGATGGCTTTTTAGATAGGAGGTCAAAAGGACGCGGGCCTCCTGCCAGCGATGCGCTTTTTGCAAGGCCGCTGCTTGCTGCAAAGGATGAATCTGCTGAGCTGCGGTTGCCTGGGCAAGCGGGAAAAACAACGCAAGGTGCAGAACAAAAATCAGCCCCAGCCACTCAAAAAAGTCCAATCGGTTGCCGTTTTTCACCAGCTTTGTTTTTTCTTTTCAGCTAAACGCACAGGCATCCGTACTGCCGTGACACGTCTCACACAGTCTGCCCGAATCTCAATATTTGTTTAGAAACTCTTTCACAACCAAACCCTTTTTCATCACTGCCGAAGCCTGTAATGGACAGACCGCCCAGCATCCCTGCAGCCACTTTTTAAATTTTAACTGCAGAGGAAGAATATGCCCTCTCAATTAAAAAAAGAACGGGCTTCAGATGAAAGCGGGGTTTTAAAACTTGTGATTTTTGAAAATGGAAAGGGCCAGCTCAGGATCGTCCACTTCCAGGATGATGCTGCCATGGCGCTGTTTTTCTTCGATGGTTCCAAACATGTACTCAATATTGATGCCGGCATTGGCCAGCTTGTTGGTGAGCTCGAACAGCGCACCCTGGCGGTTGGGCAGGCGGACTTCCAGCACCTGGCGAATCTCGGCCGTGTAACCGTTTTCCTGAAGTGCCCTCAGGGCCTTTTCCGGTGCCGAAACGTGCAATCGTGCACTGTCGATAAACATGGCAATTCCGTAAACAGAGATTTTTTTCTTCTGTAAAACCCGGCACATTCGGGAGGCCGAACCTGGTTTGTTCTCCAGAACAACGAACAGCTGGGGTGTTTCTCGCATCATAAGCCACGCTCCCAAATTTAATGAACTTGAATTGTGGTCTTAAAGTCCTAGCCCTTACAGGTGGGAATGAGAAAACACCACCCCCCTCCGGTATGAGAGCAAAAATACTGCCCGGTCTCTTCCCGGAGGCCTCTCGCCACCGGCATTTAACCAGCCGAGCGGCAACGCCGATGGGTTAGTCCTCGGGTACAATGGCATTGAAAATTGAAGAGTAATCGGTGTCGGTCCATCCCTTCTCGAGGGTCTGCGCGACCACCGCCTGAACGGCCTTTAACACGGTTGTGTTAAGCCCCAGGTTTTCCGCTTCTTTTAAGATCAGGTTGACATCTTTAAGTAGGTGCC
>RFHE01000374.1 GCA_003696445.1 Calditrichota bacterium
AACGGTCATTCGCGCACGCCTCGAGCCGGTGCTGGAAGCTGCGGAAATTCAAGATTTGGTAGATTACATCGCCCGGGACCATCATCTCCGCATCATTGAAGTGGATCCTGATACGACCAATCGAATGGCGGTGATTATGTTTGGAGGCCGGGAGGCCCGAGCTGTGAGGGCTTTTGCCGATAGCCTGGTTTTTTGGCAACAATATTGGGCATCGGCGGAATCGGCAAGCAAGCCCCGGTGCAAAGCACGCATTTCGCCACTAAGCCTCTCTCGTTTGAAGGCGGTGTACAAAAAAGCAAGATCAGCCATCCCGGGCCCCGTGGTGGCCAATTTCCCAAAGCGGGAAATCGATTTAACCTGGAAGGGAAGCGACCAGATTAACCATTTGCCAGCCGAGGTATTGGAGAAAATGGACTTGAGAATAACGATTTCACCCTTTCCGGTACTGTTTGCCGTTGTTCTGGCCACGCAGGACCTGCCTTCCGTTGAAACGTTACTGGCGGCCTTTACTGCTTATCAGGGCGAAGTTTCCCAAGACGTGAATCCAATGGCCCTGTATTCGCTGCGCAGGGAATATCAATCGGTTTACAAAAAACTGTCCCGGCTTAGTACCTTAATCGACGATGTGAGTCTGCCCCGCCACATTCGGGTCGTCTGCCGGATCGACGATTACAGACGATTGCCTTTGGCTACCGTTTACAGCGAATTAAATGAAATCTTCCGCCCGTTTGCCCTGCGGGTTGCCGGCTGCCAAATTCTGGGGTACTTGCCTCTCGAGGCGCTGTTGAGTTCGTTAAAGGTGTTTTTCTCGCCGGATTCTTCCATCCATCGAGCACCTCTGGGCACAAAACTGGACATGTTAGTTAAGCGTTTGCATCTGGCCGAAGTGGAACCGTTTAATCTGCGTCGCCAGGTGCTCGATTTTTTGTTACAGTCCGAGCTTGTCGAGGAAATTTACGCCTCCCGGGCGAATTAGGTTGAATTTGATGAACGTCATATTTAATTTAATACAAAACGATTAGGTTTTTCAGTAATCGTTAAGCACAATTGGTCAATAAACGAGGTTTAGTTCTATTGCAATAAGCCGACCGTACCAATTGTGCAGACGACTTAAAGGGTGAGGGAACCATGGTGGAAGTAAAGATTAACGGGTTGTTTCTAACCCAGTCTCAGGCCAGCGGCGTGATTTTGAAAGAAATTGATGGTGACCGGACCTTACCCATCATCATTGGAGAATACGAAGCTCAGTCTATTGCCTTGGGGTTGGAAGATATTAAACCACCCCGGCCGATCACCCACGACCTGACCCTCAGCATTATCGAGTCGTTGAATGCCCAGATTGAGCGGGTGGTGGTAACCGATTTGCGCAACAATACTTATTTTGCGATTATTTATCTTCGTACTCCGGAGGGGGTTCAAGAAATTGATGCCCGACCCAGCGATGCCATTGCGCTGGCCGTGCGTCGGAATGTACCGATTTTCGTGGAAGAAGAGGTGATGCGCAAAGGCGCATATACCCCGGAAGAACTTCAGGAGATAGACGAATCCCAGGCTCAAAGCGAGTCGCCGAAAAGTCGCCTGGAAGAATTGCAGAAGCAGCTCCAGGAAGCTGTCGAAAAAGAAGAATACGAGAAGGCTGCCAAAATCCGGGACGAAATTAAGCGTCTCGAATCCCGCCAATCCTAACCTCTGGGGCTACCCGATATGTCTGACCATCTGTTCCGCTTAAAAATTTACGGAGTGCGGGGAAGTTATCCGCCCACTACCGACAACGGCCATACTTATGGGGTTAACACCACTTGCCTCCGGTTCGACATTGAAAAGCACGTGGTGATTTTCGATGCCGGTACAGGAATCATCAATCTTGGCAACGATTTGTTTCAGGAGATGCGCCAAGCAGATGGCAAACAAAACTACAAAAAATTACATTTTTTCTTTAGCCATTTACACATCGACCATTTAATGGGTTTCCCTTATTTTTTGCTCAATTACATTCCCGATATAGAAATGCACATGATTTCACCCAGGATCTTAACTTATTCCCTGGAACAGGTTCTGGAGTTTTTAATGAGTCCGGCACTTTTTCCAGTGACGCTCAATGAATTGCCTTCCAGACGCACCTTTTACGATTTTTCTGAAAATATGGTAGCATTATTTTTTGACCATGGGTTTGAAATCCATCCCGCATCGGAGGCGGCTAAAATCAAAAACTGGCAAGGCAAGGTGAGTTGCTTGCGCAATTACACCCATCCCAAAGGCGGTGCCTACATTTACAAAGTGGAGTCCCACAACGGTAAAAAGGTAGTATTTGCCACGGACGTAGAAGGTTTTGTCGGTAACGATCAGCGGTTGGTGAACTTTGCCAGGGATGCCGACATCCTGATTCACGACGCCCAGTACACTCTGGAAGAGTATGCCATGTTCCAAGGCTTTGGCCACAGCACCTATGAAATGGCCTGTGCTGTAGCAAAAGAAGCCGGGGTTAAAAAACTTTTACTAACTCATCACGACCCCAAGCACGGGGACGAGTTGCTTGCCCAGCTGGAAGCAAAAGCCCGAGAGATCTTTCCTCAGACCCATGTAGCCACTGAGTTCATGGAGTTTGCCTTTTAACTGGACCGGATTCAACGCCCTTTTAACCAGGTTGTAATTCCCCACCCCGCTTGGCATTTTTGCTCCCGCCGAAGGGCTCGGGAATCGGTTGCGTCTAGCCGAGCAGAGCATTAAACTTGTTTTTTTCGCTGGCCCTCTGCTGGGGGGTCTGCACCATCGGGGAGATGGTTTAAGAACACTACAGGCAGGGAAATGAACATCAAACGAACCAAAATCATTGCTACCCTGGGACCCGCTACGGCTGATAAGGAAAAAATTGCCCAGTTGGTGCGTGCCGGGGTCAACGCGTTCCGCCTCAATTTTTCCCATGGCACCTACAAGGAGCATGCTCGCCTGATTCGCTGGATCAAACAGGTGCGGCGCGAACTGGACGAGCCGGTGGCCATTTTGCAGGACCTTGGCGGACCAAAGATCCGGGTGGGAATCATCGAACCAGAACCACTTCGCTTGGTGCCCGGCGATCGGCTTATTTTCGATCCGGCGCTGGAAAAGAATCGCGGCAAAGAAATCCCACTCAGCTACCCGGATCTTGCTCGGGACGTGGCGGTGGGTAAGCGGTTGGTGCTGGCCGATGGCAGCATTGAGCTGCTCATCGAAGCCATTGATGGCCGCCGCGTGATTTGTCAGGTGTTAAACGAAGGCGTGCTCTCTTCCCACAAAGGTTTGAATTACCCGGAGGGCAGCTTTCGGCTGCCGGCTTTAACTGAAAAGGATCGTCAGGATCTGGCCTTCGGCCTGCAACAGGGGGTGGACTGGGTCGCTCTTTCCTTTGTGCGCAGTCGGGAGGACATCCAGCTGGCCAGGCAAATCTGCCGCCAGCATGGCTGCGACGTGCCTCTGATTGCAAAAATTGAAAAGCATGAAGCGGTCAATAACTTTCTGGAAATTGTCGAGGCAGTGGATGGTGTCATGGTTGCCCGCGGCGATTTGGGGGTGGAAATTCCTTTGGAGAAGGTTCCCTTGGTGCAGAAGAAAATTATCCGCCTGGCCAATCTGCATGGCAAGCCGGTGATCACCGCCACCCAGATGTTGCTTTCCATGGTTCACTCTCCCCGCCCCACCCGCGCCGAAGTGACCGATATCGCCAACGCCATTCTCGATGGCAGCGATGCGATTATGCTCTCAGACGAAACGGCCATGGGCAAGTACCCGCTGCGCGCCGTCCAGATGATGAGCCGAATTGCTCTGGAAACCGAAAAACAGTACCCTTTTTATTCTCAGGACCTGATTAATCTGCTCAGCGAATCCGGCATGGACCAGTTGATTCCGGAAGCCATCTCCCACAGTGCCAGCATCTTGTCCCGAGATCTTGGTGCCAGATTGATCATCTGCCCGACCAATTCCGGCTTTACCGCCAAAATGATTTCTCGGTTTCGTCCCCAGAGCCTTTTACTGGCCCTTACCCCAAGCCGGGAAACCTATTACCGCCTGGCACTGATGTGGGGCGTGGTGCCTCGCTATCTGGCCATTCAGAAGCACTCCACGCGTCTGATTGAGAATGCCCTGAAGCATGCCTATCGGGAAAACTTGCTCAAAAGGGGAGATGTTTACGTGATTACTGCCGGCTTCCCTTTTGGTCAATTGCGCTCCACCAACCTGATTACAGCAGGGGTGGTGGGCGAAACGTTCCCTCTCCCTGAGCAGTAAGACGCAGGCCACAATGCCCCTCAGGGGGTCTCCTAAATTTGTTGGATAAGTTCAGCAACTTCACTAACTTAACAGCGATGCTGAAAAAGAACGCTGAAATTGAACTGCGCATCGAAAAAGTGGCCTTTGGTGGTAAAGGAGTGGCCCGCTACGATGGCATGGTGTTGTTTGTAGAGCGGGCATTGCCTGGCGACCATGTGCGTGCTCGTATCCGCAAGGTGAAGCGCAACTTTGCCGAAGCCTATCCGGTTGAGCTTTTGCAGCCCTCGCCGCTGCGTATCGAGGCGCCCTGCCGGCACTTTGGCTACTGCGGGGGGTGCAAATGGCAAAATGTGGACTACCAGCAGCAATTGCGTTTTAAGCAACACATTGTGGCCGAGAGCCTGGCTCACATCGGCGGCTTGCGGGAGCTGAAGGTAGAGGCCACCCTGCCCTCGCCAAAGGTGTTCCACTATCGTAACAAAATGGAATTCTCCTTTACCGGCCGGCGCTGGTTGACGCCGGAGGAGCTGGACAATCCGCAAATCGAAAAGGGCTTTGCCTTGGGCCTGCACACGCCGGGCGCTTTCGATCGAATCATTCAAATCGACTATTGCTGGCTGCAGAGCGAGACACTGAACCAAATACTACGTTTTGCCACAAGCTATTTCCGCGAGTCGGGACTGCCGGTGTATCACCTGCGGACCCATGAGGGGTTGTTGCGCTTTCTGGTGCTGCGCGAATCGGCGGCACGGGGCGAGGTGATGGTAAACGTAGTCACCTCCCGGCCGGCCCGGGAGGAGCTGGCCGATTTTGCCTCCCAGTTGCGCAACCGCTTTCCCGTGGTGGCCAGCGTGGTAAATGGGGTGAATGCCCGCCCGGCTCAAATTGCGTACAGCGACCAGGTTCTGGTGCTGGCCGGAAAAGACCACATTGAAGAACAACTGGACGAATGCATCTTTAAAATTTCGCCCAATTCCTTCTTTCAGACCAACTCCCATCAGGCTGTACAGCTTTACCGGCTGGTTCGGGATCTGGCTGAAGTAGAAGGAGAGCGGGTGTGGGATCTGTATTCCGGGATCGGCAGCATTGCCATTTTTCTGGCCCGGCAGGCCAGGGAAGTGGTCGGCTTTGAGCTGGTGGAATCGGCTGTGCAGGATGCCTTCGAAAATGCCAGAATCAAAGGCACCGCCAATTGTCGTTTTGTTGCCGGCGACTTAAAGGACACCCTCCAGGCGCACCTGAGCGAAGCCCCAGAGGTGGTGGTTTGCGATCCGCCGCGTGCAGGAATGCACGAGCAGGTGGTTCGAATGATTTTGAAAGCCAATCCCCGGCGCATTGTTTACGTCTCCTGCAATCCCACAACCCTGGCCAGGGACCTGGCTTACTTTAGCAGTCATTACCGCGTTGAGCGGGTACATCCGGTCGATATGTTTCCCCATACCTATCATGTCGAAACAGTGGTAAAACTGGACCGTCGATGCGCAAACTAAATCCGGATGAAATTCAGGCCCTGTCGCGACAAATTCGGCACCGGCTAGGTTCCAGCCGATTGCCTGTGTCCGTCGTGCTGGACAACATCCGCAGCCTTCACAATGTGGGATCCATTTTCCGCACCTGCGATGCCGCGCGTGTTGAGCAGTTGCTTTTGACCGGCATTACCGGCCGGCCGCCGCGTCGAGAAATCGATAAAACGGCCCTGGGGGCGGTGGAATCGGTTCCTTGGCGCTATTTTCCCTCGGCGGGCGAAACCCTGACCAGGCTCAAACAACAGGGCTACACCGTGTACATTCTGGAGCAGACCAACCAGAGCCTTCCTTTCTACAAGGTGAATTTTCAATTTCCAGCCGCGCTTGTGGTTGGTAACGAAGTGTTCGGCGTGGATGAGCAGCTGCTGCCCCTGGCCGACCAGTGCGTGGATATCCCCATGTTTGGAGAAAAACATTCCCTGAATGTGAGTGT
>RFHE01000375.1 GCA_003696445.1 Calditrichota bacterium
CTCATCTACCGCTATCCGGTGCGCAAGTTCGCCCATTACCGACAGGACATTCTGGAAGATCTGGTAAAGCTGAATCGGGAGCTGAAGCCGGACCTGGTGCTCATGCCTTCCAACTACGACCTGCATCAGGACCATTACACGGTGGCCATGGAAGGGCTGAGGGCGTTTAAATTCACCTCCATCCTGGGCTACGAAATGCCTTGGAACAACATCACCTTTACCACCAGTTGTTTTGTGGTGCTGGAGGAGCGCCATCTGCAGGTCAAGCTGGACTCCATCAAGTGCTATCGTTCGCAGACGGCCCGAAAGTACGCCGATGAGGAATTCATCAAGGGGCTGGCCCGGACCCGGGGCGTGCAGGTGGGGGCCGATTATGCCGAGGCCTTCGACGTGAAGCGATGGATTCTGTGAAAGATTGCAATCGGCCAATGACGAACCGGACAGGCAATAAAAGGATGAGTAAACCACCCCTCCGTCCAGAGGAGCTGGACATTTCCCTGGAAGACCTCAATCGAAAGCGGCAGCCCGGCTACCGGAAGGATACGGAAACGGAGGCCTTTCTGCGCAGGATGAATCAGGCGCTCCAGGCGCTGGAAGCGCCCCTGTACCGGGACTATCCCATCGAGCATCCCTTCATCTTCATTTTCGGGTTGCCCCGATCGGGCACCACGCTCATCTCCCAGCTGCTGGCCCACGGGTTGGACGCAGGCTACATCAACAATCTGGCCGCCCGCTTCTGGCTGGCCCCCCTTCACGGCATTCGCCTGGCCAGAAATGTGCTCGGCAACCAGAAGCAGATCAGCTTTCGCTCCAACTATGCGCGCACGGCACCGCCGGGGGACATTCACGAATTCGGCTACTTCTGGCGGCACTGGCTCAAGAAGGAAACCCTGGCCGATGTGGTTTTTGTGAAGGAGCGGGAGGCCCAGATCGACTGGCCGGCACTGCGCCGGGTGCTGAGCACCATCCAGCGGGAGTTCGGCAAGCCTTGGGTGGCTAAAAACGTGCTTGGCGCCTACCATGTGGAAAAATTGAAGCACCTGCTGGACAAGGTCCTGTTCGTTTACATTGAACGGGATCCGTTGGATGTGGCCGTTTCCATTCTGGAGGCCCGGAAAAAATATTACACGGATCTCAACACCTGGTGGAGTTACACCCCGGTGGAATTTCACCTGTTGAAGGATTTGGATTACTGGCAGCAGATTGCCGGGCAAATTTACTTTCTGCGCCGCTACTACCACGCGCAGATCGCCGCGATCGGGGAGGATCAGGTGGTGCGCGTGCAATACGAACAGATGTGCCAGAGGCCCGCCTCGGTGTTGGAGCAGGTGCAGGAACGGGCGCACCAGCTGTTCGGCTACGACCTGAAGCGGGATCTCGAGCCGCCCGAGCGTTTTCCGCTGCGGCGCTACGAGGATCGGGAAGAGGAGAAGCGGCGCTTTGCCCGGACCATCGAAGCTTTTCAAGAAAAATATGGCTGAGCAGACCCCGGCACAATCCAGCAAAGCAGAGGTGGTGGCCATCCACCAGCCCAACTACCTGCCCTATCTGGGCTTTTTCTACAAAATGGCCCGGTGCGATGTGTTTGTGTACCTGGATGCGGTTCAGTATCCCCGAGGCCGGAGCTTTGCCAATCGGAACCGGATTAAAACCCCCAACGGGGTGACCTTTCTGACCATTCCGGTGCACATTCCTCGAGGACGGGAAGGACGAGTGCTTTACACCGAGGTGGCCATTGCCGATCTTCGCTGGCGGGACAAGCACCTAAAAACGGTGGAAATGGCCTACAAACGGGCCCCCTTCTTTGAGCCGATTTTCCAGCGCTACCAAGATACCCTGCTGGCTCACGACCAGTTTGTGGAGCTAAACATCGCCCTAATCGAAACCTTTGCCGGCTACCTGGGCATCACCTGCCGGCGGGTGCGCCTCTCGCAGTTGTTGTCCAGCTTCGGGCAGAAATCGCAGCTGATTGTGGACATCTGCACGGCGCTGGGAGCCGGGATCTATCTTTCCGGCACAGGCGGCGGTCGCGAATACAACGACGAGGCCCTACTGAAGGCAAACGGCATTGAACTTCGCTACAGCGATTTTGTCCACCCGGTGTATCCGCAACTGTGGGGGGACTTTGTGCCCAACCTGTGCATTCTGGATCTGTTGTTCAATTGCGGGCCGGAAAGCCGAACCATCCTCCTGGGTGGCGCAGACGATTCCACCCTTCAGCACAAGTCAGTGAATCGTTAAACATTTGTAAGGAGCGCACAGAATCGGCGTGCTGAGAAAGCCTTCTCCGGATGAACTTCACGAATGGCAGCAGCGATGGCTGAATCCAGCGCTGTTTTTTTTGATTCAGCAGTGGTGGAACTGGACGCGCCGGTTGCCCCTGATTACGTCCGCTCAGCGAGAGGCCTACCGCCCGTTTTTTATTGTTGGGGCCGGCCGATCCGGCACCACCCTGCTGCGCAGGATTCTGATGGCTCACCCTCAGTTGCACATCCCCCCCGAATCCCACGGCGCCCTCAGCCAGGTGGTCAAAAAGCACTATCGCTACCGGGGTCTGGACTGGCAGGACCTGGTCAGCGTTGTTCTGGGCGAATTCTTGGCCCTGGAGCGCTTCTTCCTCTGGAAGATTGACCTTACCCCTTTGTTTTTGGAACTCAAAAAAACGCCGGAAGGGGAACGCTCGCTGGCCCGCATTGTGGACGCCGTTTACCGGCACCATCTGGGGCAGTACAAGCCCGGGGCCGTTCGCTGGGGCGACAAGACCCCCATGTACATTCTTCGCCTCAAATGGCTGGACCGTCTTTTTCCGGAGGCGCAGTACATCAACCTGATCCGCGACGGGCGGGATGTGGTGGCCTCTTATTTGCAGGCCGGGCTCTTCCCCGATCTTGCTCAGGCAGCCCGGCGCTGGGTATGGGCGGTCCGGGAAGCCGAGCGCTACCGCCGAAAGTGGCCGCCCAACAAGTTTATCTCCCTGCGCTACGAACAACTGGTTAAAAATCCAGAAGCGGAAGTTCAGAGGGTCTGCCGATTTTTGAATGTGGACTATCTCCCTGAAATGCTCGAGCTGGTTGAGCCGGACGTGCTCGGCGACGCCAATGTGGCCCACCACCAGCGCATCCAGCAACCCATCGATGCCCGTTCCATCGGTCGCTGGAAGGATACCCTGACCGATGCACAAATCCGCCAGGCGCACCAGATTATGGGGGAGTGGCTGAGAAAACTGGGTTATCTGGAATCCAGATAACCAAACCGCTGCAGATTTTCCTCGATCAGGGGCATCAATTCGGCCTGTTGCTGTGCCGTTAACCGCTCCCGCCACTTACCCACCGATTGCGGATTCAACGGTTTGCGCAGATTCTGGTGAATGCGTAGGGTATCCACGCCCAGGTGCGAGGCCTGGTCCTGAAAATTCAGCATGGCCGGATCGTAGTCAAATCCCAGAAAGCGAACCAGGCCGGTCAGGGTCTTTTCCGGTTCTCGGACCAGTTGCTCGTAGGTCAGAAAATGGCGGCGGGATTCGGGAACCTCGCGACAGATGCGGTCCCAGTGCTTGATGCTTAAATTCCACAGCCAGGCAGCCTGGCGCAGGGAGGCAAACTGTTGAAATTCCTTCGAGCTGCCCTGAATGTAGGAACTGACCACGTCCCGGCCATCCCGGAGGAGAAAAATGAAACGGGCATCCCGGTAAACCGGAAAAATGTAATTAAAACGATATGTGGTCAGCGGGCTTTTGTCCCCCCAGATCTGAAACCTTTGCTCCTTCTGTTTGCCGAAGGCCACAAAAATTTCGTCAATCAACCGCCGCAGGCTGCGCTGGTTTTTGGGTAACTGGTAAAGCGGGTAAAACATGTCGTTGACCCGCAATTCCCAGCGAATACTCCGCTTGGAATCGGCCGCCTCTCCGAGCACTATCTTTACCAGCTCCTCCCAGGGCAAAAAGTTGAACAGCTTGTACTTAATGATGCTCATGTGCAGGAAAAACTGTTCGGGAGGCACCAGCAGGCCCGGATGCTTATTCAGCATAGCCGCCAGCAGCGTGCTGCCGTTTCTGCCCGAACCGATGATGAAGAAGGGGACGCAACTCAGCTGCTCCTCCGGGTGCGCCACGGGATGGGGCCGGTAAAACAGATCGGCTACTCGCACCGCCCAGGGAATCAGTCTTTCGTATCGCATACCTATTCAGTTCGCTTCACTGTTTTCCTCTCCGCAAATGCATAAATTAGAAAGAAAGGGGATTAAAACCTTCACAAAATTTAACCTGGAGGATCTTACATTGAGAAGGTCTCTGTCGGATCGGGCACTGTTTGCCGGCGCCATACGTAGGCACATACAGCACTCCTGCAGCGGCATGTTCAATCCAGGAAAA
>RFHE01000376.1 GCA_003696445.1 Calditrichota bacterium
GAAAAAACGAACCCTCGATCCGGAAATCTACACCTTCCTGGGCGTCTCCGGAACCCGCCGGATTCCTCAGGAACATATCCAGCAGCGCCTGATCTACTTGATGATTAATGAAGCCGCCTACTGCCTGGAAGAGGGGATTGCATCCCGTCCCCGGGATGTGGACGTTGGAGTGATTTTCGGCCTGGGCTTTCCACCCTTCCGCGGCGGGTTGCTGCGCTATGCCGATGCGGTGGGCATCCCCGCCATTCACGAGAAGCTGTCCATTTTCGCCCGGGAGTTTGGTTCCTACTTCACTCCGGCTCCGTTGCTCCAGCGGCTGGCGGAAAAGGAACACGGCTTCTACGAGCATTTCGGCGGAAAGCCGGCCCGAAAAAGGGCGGCTGCAAAAGCGGGCAAGGGCTGAAATCCAGGCGACCGGACTCGAAAGGTACCCCCGGGGAGCAAGGTTCCCTGAACGGTTTCTACAGACCTTGAATGAACTCGACGAAATGCCCGCCTGCCCGGGTGGGCTTTCCGGTCCCTCGGCCGTAGAAGGGGATCGCCAACAAAATTTTTTCTGCCTTGCCTGGAGCCGCCCTTTTCTCGTTATTGAAACATGACAGGAAATTCCTTCCTTCTGTGCTCGACGATCCCTTTTGGTAGCGAATTTCCCGTCCAGAATGTAACGGAAGTGAGTAGCAGGTGGCACGTGCCGGTCCGCTCTCAGGTTCAAAACAACAGCGAGGTGAAGCAATGAACATTTATGTCGGCAATCTTTCCTTCAATATTACCGAAGCAGATTTGCGGGAAGCATTCGAAAAATTCGGCCATGTGGCTTCGGCCAAGGTGATTCACAATCATTTTCGGGGGGCGGACAGCGGCTATGGTTTTGTGGAAATGCCTAACAATTCCGAAGCCGATCGGGCCATGAAGGCCTTGAACGGGGCCGAACTGAAAGGTAGCACGCTTAAGCTGAGTGAGGCCAAACCCAAATCCAACAAAAAGCGAGGGCGGCGCCGCCGGAGCTGGTAAGTGGAACGGCTTGTAAAGAATGAAATAGAAACAACACCTGCCGGGAGTTGCCTCCCGGCGGAATGTTCTTTGGGCTTGCCCACCAGGATAGATACTGCCAACATTCCCCGATATGAGTGATCACCCCGCCGGGCTGGAGGAAATTCTGGCTGCCTGGTACACCAATCACCGCATCAACGAATATTTGATTGACCACATCAGCGACGAAGGCATGCGCTGTACGCTATCCCGCAGAGGGGGGAGAAATGTGCTGCGGCAGTTTTGCCACCTGCACAACGTGCGCTACTGGCAGCTGGAGAAAAGGGCACCGGATCTGGTTGAGCAGTTGTACAAATTCGCCACCCGGGAGGAACCCGATCGGGCTTTTTTGAAAGCCTGCCTGGCCGATTCGACGGAACGGGTGGCCCGCTTTTTTGAGCGCGCTGTGCTGGGAACCGGCAGAGCCCGTACACACCGCAAAGGGGTGATTACCAGCCTCAGCTATTTCATCGCCCACGAGAGCCACCACCGGGGCAGCATTTTGCTCACCCTGAAACAGTGCGGCCATTCGCCGGAGCAGAGCGTGCGTTATGCCATCTGGGACTGGGACCGCATGTAGCGCCGCCCCCGACCCCCACAACCTTTCCGGCTTGTGCCATTCCTTCGCTTTCCCTATCTTCCGAACTTCGATGCCCCGTTCAACCATTGAACGCGTGTTAATGAACCGCTAGACCAGCAAACAAGGCAATTTGCGTTGATGGCCGGCAGACCTTTATCCCAGGACGATCCACAGCAAAGCCACACAGAGCAGCGCTGGGTCTGGTTTCTGGCGGCCGCCCTGACCCTCGCCGGCTTCCTGTTTTTTTTGCCCTCGCTCAACATCTGCTTTGTCAGCGACGATGTCAGCCACATCCTGGAAGCCGCGGAAAACCTGGCCGCGATCCACCGACCCTATTACCGCCCGCTCACCGAACTGAGTTTGCATCTGGACCGACTGGTCTGGCGGATGCACCCGTTCGGGTTTCACCTGACCAACCTGGTGTTGCATCTGGCCGGCACGGTGCTCCTGCTGTGGGTGGGCGTTCAGCTCGGTTTGAACCGGATGGCGCTGAGCCTTGCTGGACTCGTGTTTCTGGTTCACCCCGTGCACGGTCCGGCGATCTTCTGGATCTCCGGCCGCACCGATCTGTTGTGCACCCTGTTCTACCTGCTGGCCCTGGGTGTTTTTCTGGCCCGGTTGACCGGGCCGCGTCGATTCCACCGGGGGGTCTCGCTCCTTTTTTTACTCCTCGCCCTGCTCAGCAAGGAGATGGCGGTTTCGTTTCCGCTGGTGGCCGGCGCTGCAACCTGGCTGCTGGCGGGTCCTACACCCCGGTGGAAAAAACTCCGGCAGCTCTGGACACAGACATCCCCCTACTGGTTGCTGGTGCTGCTTTTTATTCTATTCCGGTTGCTGGCTGCCGGAAGCGCGGCCCTGTCCAATCCGGTACATCAGGGCATCCATCCCTTGGCCTGGTTGCGCAATGGAGCGGCCTTTGCTGCGCTGCTTATTCTTCCGGCGGGTCACCGCCAGCTGGCCGACTGGGCTCTGGACCACCCGGCTGCCCTGCTGGTACTCGGCTCTCTGGCCCTGCTCTCTCTGTGGGGACTGTTGGCTTACGCCCGGCACCGGCCGGTAGCCTGCTTCCTGATTCTGTTTACTGCCTTTTCCCTTTTGCCTGTGCTCCGGTTTGCCATGCGCTGGTATGCCTATCTGCCCTCGGTGGGATTTGCACTGCTGGCCGGCCATCTTCTGGCCGAGGGGCCGGCGGTGCTCCGGCGGTGGCGCCTTCCCCTTGGGGCAGCGGCGGCAGGCCTCATCCTGGTGTTTGCCTTTTTCTTGCATCGCCAACAACAGGCCTGGATCCGGGTCAGCGAGCAGGCCGATGCCCTGGCCGATCGCCTGGCCGAAGCCATTTACCGGCGGCAGCTCCCGGCCGCTTATGTGGCCCTGGTGCCGGCGGAGATAAACGATGTACCGGTGTTTCGCTACGGGCTGGAAAAAAACATCCGTTACCGGGTGAGCCGATTGGCCGGAAGGCAGAGTGAGGTGCAGGTCCGCGCCCTCAGTTACGCCCGCCTCAATCGGCTGGAGGACCTTTTCCTCGCCAGGATTGGTTGGCTCGGGGACTCGTTGGAAGTCGATCTGAGGGCGATCTCTTCGGCCTGTTTTGAATTTCCCTACCAGCCGGCGGTGCTGGCCGGCCGGGTGCCGTTACAGCCCGGCCTGTCCCTGCACCGTCCGGAGGCCGAAACGCGCATCCTGAAAGCAATCCGGCCGGATTGCGCCACCCGCGTCGCGGTTCGCCCCCGGTATTCGGGCTTGCCGGTCCTTACCCTTCTGAAAAACGCAGTGGCCTTGGTTGAACCCGACAGCTTGGCAGAAAAGTAACCCGCGGTGCCTGAGGCCCAGACCTTACGGCGGTCCAACCCGTTTACCGGTTGTTATTTGAGAATGATTCTCCATTTTTCGCAACGTTGTTTGGCTTACCAAACAAATTAAATTTCCTTCGTACTCTTTTTTTAACAGGAAACC
>RFHE01000070.1 GCA_003696445.1 Calditrichota bacterium
AGTCCGCCAGCAGAACGAATGGACCATCAAGTCCTTCCGCCCGCCAGATTTCGAAGCCCAGATTGTTCACCTCGCTTTCTGTGCGCCAGGATAGGGTCAGCCCCAGGCCATCCCAGCGCGCGGTAAAGCCGGTCAAAGTTACCGGAAGGGAAATATCACTGGCATTGAAGCCGGTGGTCAGGCTGATGCCGCCGATTTTGTAGGTGGCCTGGGCATGGTTTACCGTCTGGGATACCGGTGTGTTGCCGCCGCTGGCAGTGGGTCGATCCGGCACAAAATTGAAAACCGTACTGTGCGGAGCAAACATAATGCTGCCGGCCACCATGTAGTTTTGCTGACTGGAATCGTACACCACCAGTTTCCAGCCCTCGCCTTCCATCAGGCCGCTGGTCCCCCCGGCGCTGGTACTACCGCCCAGCACCTCGATGAGCATATCGTGCGTGCCGTCCCAACGAAAACGCTGGCCTATTCGGCCGATGCCCACCGCTTGATCGGGTTGTGTGGCGGACAGGGGCATGATGGCGATCTCGTCTCCCGGCTGAATGGGTGCCCCGTTGACCACAAAACTGGCTGCATCGGAGGCCCGCAGTGCCACGAAATGAAGCTTTTGTCCGGGCGTGGCCGAAAGGGTGAATTTGCTGCCGTCAATTCCGGGGGGATGAGGATACAGACCGGTGGGCGCATACCAGGCGAAGTTTCGTGCCTTTACCCGAATAAGTGTCCGGCTGTCCGCGAAGGCCTCTGTGGTGGTGAACAGGTAGCTATCCGAGTAATCCTTTAATTCTTGGTTTACGAAGGGCGTGTTTAGCCAGACTTCCTGCTGGTCGGTGGGATGATCATTCAGGGCCAGTACGCAGCCGTCGGTGCCGCCGCCGCTGCCACTACGGATGAAAGCGAAAAAATCACCGGCGCTGCCGGAGGCAAAATAGGGATTCAACTGATCCAGGGGCGAGGAACTCCCTGTGGCAAACCAGCGCCGCAGAGCCATCAGCCACCGGATTTCGTCGTCCAGGTGGAACCAAAAATAGTCTTTCCAGAACACCGATGGGCGTCCTTCGGCAGCCATGATGTAGGCATAGGCCATGTGCTTGTCGGAAAAGATGGGGTCATGACCACTGTCGGTGGAAAGTTTCAAGCAGGTGTTCCCGAACTGGGTGTCGTGTGGATCGCTGCAATTCACCACCACCCATCCGATTCGGTCCTTATCGTGGTTTTCCACAAAAGTCACAATGTCGTCCCCGTTTAGCGGGTTGGTGGAAAAGCGCAGGCCCCTGCTGTTGAGGGTACTCATGTCAAAGGTACCGGTAGTGTTGTTGCACATATCTCGCAGCGCGGACCGGAGGTTGAAATCGAACATGGCGATATTGGCATTTTTACTGCCCGTTCCCCAGGTGGATACAAAGGCTTCCACATCGTCGTGCCAGCTTTTCACCAGCGCCATATCCTCATCAAAAAATTCGGCCACTGCAAAGGGCTGGTTTCCATTCACCAGCTCTACCAGAAACGGTGCCATAAAACCGGGCTCGATGTGTTTGGCCGCGTCCAGGCGTACGGCATCAAATCCCAGTGTCTGGATCAGCCAGCGTCCCCACACCACCAGCGAATCGCCCATGTGTCCCAAATTGTGGGGCCCGAAATACCAACCGGAGTTTGGAGCGCCACCATCCAGCGCATTGTCCAGCCCGTGGAAATAACAGACGTCTTCAAAGAAAATGCGATTGTGATAGTTCGGGTTCAAATCGCAATGCCAGGTGTTGGGATGAAAATCTGTAGAGTCCCCTGGCAACCGGTGACTCAGCGGGTTAAAGGCCGTCCAGCGGAGTTGCTTACCGTCACCATCATCGCAATCCTCAAACTGCTGTGCATCCGCGCCACCCCGATGGTTGAGCACTACATCCACCATAACCTTCAATCCGGCGTTGTGGAGCGCCGAAATCATGTTGAGCAACTGCGTTTTGTTGCCGAAACGGCTGCGGGTGCTTCCCTTCTGATTGAATTGGCCCAGATCGTAATAATCGTACAGGCCGTATCCCATGTCCTGTACCCCGGCAGACCCTTTGCTCGGCGGAGGAACCCAGACGGTGTAAAAACCATCTTCGGCAAGTTGACTGGCCACCGTAGCCAAAGTGTCCCACCAAAGACCCTGGTTGGTGGTTACGTCCCCCGGATGGGTGTTCCAATAAAAGCCCTGTAAAATCACCTCCCGGCCTGGTTGGGCAAACAGGGTACCCCAACACAACAGGGCATACATGGATAGGCGAATCGCCGACTTCATCTTAAAACATGGTCAATTTCTGCATAATGGTAATAATAAACCTGGCGGAATTTAGAGGCAAGGCCGGCGGAAGGCAGAAAAGGAACTTCCCAACCCGTTCGGCCGTTCCAATTTTGTGATTTAAGCACACGCCTTTTGTAGCGATTCCAGCTGCGAAAATATTATTTTCTTGGCATATTTTGTTAGGCCATTTAAATTTGATGCTTGTCATTTCCCTATGGGGAAAAATCTTTGTTTGAAAGGAGGATTCATTTTAATGAGTGAGGCAGTAAAAACAGACAAAACCCAGGAAACCGTGGAGCAAACCACGACTCTCAGCAAGAAGGCTGACAACGAGACCGGCGGCGTCGATACGCTTAAGCCAGGTCAGGTACTAACGGCCGAAGAGGCCGAAAAGCTGCTGGCCGAAGAAGAAGCGGTCGACCAGCATTTTGTGGAGCTGTTGAACAAGAGCATGGAAGCTTTTGAACAAGAGGAGATTGTCAAGGGCCGCATCCTGGAAATTACCGACAGCTATGTAGTGGTGGATGTGGGCTTCAAGAGCGAAGGGATCATCCCCATTGAGGAGTTCATTGACATTCAGGACTTCAAGGTGGGCGACGAGGTGGAGCTGTTTTTGGAGTCCCCTGAGGATCTGGAAGGCAATGTCCAGGTTTCACGCCGTCGCGTCTATTTCTTGCGCGCCTGGGAACGCCTTATGGACAAATACGAGAAGGACGAGATCATCCAGGGCCGCATTGTGCGCCGGATTAAGGGGGGCTTTGTGGTCGATCTGGGCGGCGTGGATGCGTTCCTGCCCGGCTCCCAGGTGGATGTGAAACCCATCCGGGACTTTGATGCCTACGTGGGCAAAACCCTGGATGTAAAGATCGTTAAAGTCAACGAACAGCGCAAAAACATCGTTGTCTCTCGCCGGGTCATTATCGAGAAGGAACTGGAAAGCAAGCGGGCAGAAATTCTGGCTACCCTGGAAAAGGGTCAGGTTCGCCGGGGCGTGGTGAAAAACATCACCGACTTTGGCGTGTTTATCGACCTGGGTGGCGTGGATGGCCTGCTTCACATCACCGATCTGTCCTGGGGCCGCGTCGGGCATCCCAGCGAGGTGGTGGAGCTGGACCAGGAAATCGATGTGATGATTCTAGACTTCGACGAGGAGAAAAAGCGCATCTCTCTGGGACTGAAACAGTTGCAACCTCATCCCTGGGAAAACATCGAAGAGCGCTTTCCGGTAGGGTCCAAGGTCAAAGGCCGGGTGGTCAGCCTGACCGATTATGGCGCATTTGTGGAACTGGATAAGGGCATCGAAGGCTTGATCCACGTGTCGGAAATGAGCTGGTCCCACCACGTCAAAAATCCCTCGGAAATTCTCAAAGAGGGCCAGGAGATTGAGGCAGTGGTGTTGAACATCGAGCCCCAGGAGCGGAAGATTTCCCTGGGCTTGAAACAGTTGATGCCCGATCCCTGGGAAAATATCGAGGAAAAGTATCCGGTGGGCAGTAAGCACAAGGGCATTGTGCGAAATCTGACCCCCTTCGGCGCCTTTGTGGAACTGGAGGAAGGTGTGGATGGGCTGGTTCACATCTCCGACCTGTCCTGGACCCGAAAGATCCGCCATCCCAGTGAAGTCATTCGTAAAGGCCAGGAAATTGAGGTGGTTGTCCTGGATATCAATAAGGAAGAACGGCGCATTGCCTTGGGCCACAAGCAAATAGAGCCCAATCCCTGGGATACTTTCGAGGACATTTACAAAGTGGGAACCGAAACCACTGGAAAAATTTCCCGGCTCATTGATAAGGGTGTCATCGTGACCCTGCCCATGGGCGTGGATGCCTTTGTGCCCCTGAACCATCTGGGCAAGCCCAACATCAAGCGGGCGGCCGATCACTTTAAAGTGGGCGATGAATTGCCGCTAAAGGTGATTGAGTTCGACAAAGAAAATAAGCGCATCGTGCTTTCTGTTTCGGAATACCTGAAGGGGAAGGAACAGGAAGAGGTGGAAAGCTATCTGGCTCAGCATGGATTCAGCCCCACCACCTTCGAGGAGCTGGTCAAGGAAGTGCCCGAGCTGGAGGAAGAGGCGCCGGAAACCGGAAAAGTACAGAAAACCGTGAAGAAAAAGGCAAAGGAAAGTTCGGAAGCGGAAGCAGAACCGAAACCAGAAGCGGAAACGGAAACGCCTGCGAAACCGAAAGCGAAAAAAAAGACTAAAGCGAAAGTGGAGAAGACTGAACCAGAGGCGGAGGCGAAACCTGAAGCGAGTCCGGAAACTGAAACGAAAGCGGAGGCGAAACCTGAAGAGGGAAACACCTCATCGGAAGAGGAGGCCAAGTCCTGAGCTGAGATGGATCGATTCCTTTTTGCCTGAAAATGCCGCTCTTAAGAGCGGCATTTTTTTTTGCCTGGCATACCCAACATGCAAAGAAAGTGAATAAAGTCGCCAACACTTGCCTTTCTTGAACTCCACGAAATGAAGCCTTACTATTGTTTTTTAAGAAAATACGGCGATTTTGCCAAGTGAACAAAGCCTGCATTCCCTTAATGTTTGGGGGGGTGACTTAAGTCTTGGGCAAGCGAAACCGTTGTGTGCATAAAAAACAGCATTGAGGACTTTTTAAACAGCCCGGATTGGGAAGCAGGTTAATTTTAGCTCGGCGTCAGTAAACTACCAGGTGCCTTGAATTACTTTCATGGCACATTTGGGTCAACTTTTAAGCCCTGCTGCAGCCCAGAATTTTACTCTCGCCATTGTGGGTGCCTGGTCTGGTGGTATGGCTGTCTGACCTCCACAGAACCGTGCCGCCATGATTTCATACAGCTCCCAAAAGCCGGGAGGAAAAAGAACCGGCCCTTTTTGTAGCCCGTCTTACTTTTCTGATTGATTTGTTCAAGCAAATTCAAGATGCTTAGCTGGAAAAATTGACGGAACCTGAATGGGAACGCGTACGGAGGAATGCCGATGAAGGTGTGCATTGCGTTACTGGCGGATTTAGAACCTTTTGAATCGTTTGCTCGCATGGCCAATGCTCTGGAAGTGGCCAAGGAATGTCAGCAAAATGGAGATGAGGTAGCGATTGTGTTTGATGGCGCCGGCGTAAAGTGGCCTGCTGCTCTGGAAGATCCCGAGCACAAGTATCACGCTCTGTATCAGAGTGTGAAGCAGAGCATTGCCGGCGTGTGCAAATACTGTGCGGCAGCCTTCGGGGTGAAGAACCAGATTGAAACGCTGGGCTTGCCCCTGGTTGGTGAATTCGACGATCACCCCAGTTTGCGCAAATACCTGGCTGAGGGCTATCATGTACTGACTTTTTAGTTGTGGCTTACGAGACACCCCCTGCCATCTCGTAGCAGCAAGCCTGACCTGCGCTCTCCTCCTTACTTCTCACCACACCCACTGAAGAAAGGAAGCAGGTCAGGCTTTTTTATGCTCACTCAAAAGGCTCACCGCGTTTAATTCCCAGAGTAGCCTTTACCGAACCAGAACCATCTTCCGATATTGCGTTTTGTAATCCGCCCGAATTAGGGCAATATACACGCCGCTGGCTACCTGCCTGCCGGCATTATCCCGGCCGTCCCAGGTCACTTCGTATTGTCCAGCGGGAAGGGAACCATCCAGCAAGGTTCGAACCACCTGACCCGTAGCGTTTAGAACCACCAGTTTCACATTGACCAATCCGCGGGAGGCGCCGGGCACATCCAGCCGTAGGGTGGTGGTAGGATTAAATGGGTTTGGAAAGTTGGGATACAGGTGCAGGCTGGCTGGCTGATTGCCACTTAGTGTGGTCAACCGAGGGGCCTGGGCGGCAACGAAAGCCGAAATGGGGCCGTGTTCGGTTTTCTGGCCGTTCACATCCACGTCCACCAGTCGGTACCAGTAAACCCGGCCCGGCAACACCTGGCGGTCCTCGAACTGGTAATCGGTGGCTTGACTGCTATTGAACTGGCCCTCCAATGCCGGGTTGCTCTGGTAGCTGGAAAGCATCTGATAATCGCCGTCCTCCTGTTCAGCCCGCCAGATTTCAAAGCCCAGGTTTTGCACCTCGCTCTCGGTTCGCCACTTTAGAACAATACGGTTCTGCACGCTGGAGGCGGTAAAAAATGCCAGCTCCACCGGCAGGGATTGGTCGGTGTTTTCGGCTCCCTTGGTATTCTGAATGGGACCGGCCCAGCTAAAACTGCCCGCACTGGTTCCGCTACCCTGTAATTGCAAACTAAAATTGGAAGGCGTGGTCCCGCTTTCAGAAACGCCCACATCCGTGCTGGTGGTGGTAAACGCCGGCCCATCCTGCGCGGTAAAGGTGCCCTCGTAACTCAAAAACTGAATGGTGGAGCCCAGATAATCCAGGGCCAGTCCGTCCGGTCCGTCCTGAATACCGGGAATGTCCTTGTAGTAAATGGTGAAGCCGGCCACGCTGTTCCCGGCGGTAAACGTGCTCAGCTTATGGGTGGCGTACACCTTTCCAGTGGCTCCATCGTAGAGGGACAAGGTCAGGTTGGCCAGATCGGTAAAAGAACTCGGGACAACGACTTCCACAAATTCGTTCTGATCCGGATTGCCATTGTCGTAATGGAATTCGTTGATCCACGCATTGGGAGTGGGCTGTCCGGACAGGGTGAATGAGCCGAAGGCCGTGCCCCAGCGCCCGTCCCCGCTGCCGGCTACCGTACCTCTTGTCAACGCATATTCATTAAACACCCAGAACGTGCGGTCGTCCGAAGGATCGACGGAGATGGAAGAATAGTCTCCCCACCGGTTGGACGAGCCATTGAACGAACGGAAGTAGTAATCCACCCCCTGGCGTAGAATGGCCGAATGCTGAAAGCTGCCCGCCGGATCGCTGCTGCGCCGGGCGGCATAGTAGGCACCGGGAAAGATGGAACTGGCCGAAGCAGCAAAGCCAATGGCCGCCTCGCCGCTACCGTTCACAGCCACTGACGGATAGGCAGTGTAGCAACCGGTGGCAATATCCTCTCCGCCCAGGTTGCCCTGGTCGTCCAGCGTCAACAGCCCCAGATTGCTGGTATTGATCTTGACCCAGTGAGCAGTGGCTTCGCCGACATCGCTACCGCTCGGGGGATTCACCGCGAAGGCCGCCCACAGGGCATTGTTGCGCCACACCGCATTGATGGTGCGTATGTCCCCAAAATCGAGGGTGTTCGAGGTACCCTGCTGTGGAGCCTCCGGTACCGATCCGCTGTGGATGTTTCCCAGATTAATAAATGAATTGGTGAATGTGGGACCACCACTGGTGCCCAGAGGATCATCCACGCGAATAACACTCACAACCTCATTCGAACCGGAAGTCCAATTACTACTGACTAGAAAAGTTCCCACCCCGGCCGGCGCGGTACCAAACATGTGAGCGGGCTGCATGGTAAATGATTGCCCACCCAGAGAAGCTGCCGTCGAGGGATCGTACATATTGACTACGGCAGCGCCCCCGCTGTAAAAACCGGTTTTATCGATAATCCAGAGCCGGCTTCCTTCAAAA
>RFHE01000071.1 GCA_003696445.1 Calditrichota bacterium
GCATTGCGTGGATTGGCAAAGGGGGGTTCCCCGTTACGGATGCGCTCCTCGTTTAACTTTTCCAAGGCCTCTTTCAAAAAATACACCTCCCCGCGCACTTCAATGTTCTGTAAATAAGGTTCCTCGGTATCCAGTTTAAGGGGCAGACCGCGAATGGTGCGGACATTATTGGTTACATCGTCGCCCCGTTCGCCGTCCCCGCGGGTGGCCGCACGCACCAAGACCCCGTTTTCGTAAAGCAGGCTCATGGCCACCCCGTCAATCTTTAGTTCGCAAACATACTCATACGGTTCACCCGGCCGCAGCAAAGAACGCACCCGGCGGTCGAAGTCGCGAATCTCTTCCTCATTGTACGTATTGGAAAGACTGAGCATCGGCTTGCGGTGTTGCACCACCGGGAACTCTTTGGTCGGCTCTCCGGAAACCCGTTGCGTGGGTGAATCGGGGGTGATGAACTCCGGATACTGCCGCTCCAGTTCCTCCAGACGTTTCACTAACATGTCGTATTCGTAATCGGAAATCTCGGGCTGGGCCAGCACGTAGTACAGATAATCGTGCCGGCGGATTTCCCGGCGAAGTCGCTCGATTTCCTGGCGAATTTTTTCTTTTTCCTGATTCCCAGCCACAGCTCTCCTCCCCGATTTTTTGCCTTATGTTAAATTTTTTAAAGGACCCGCCACTAATTTAACTGTCTATCTTTTTAGATGGTCTTGCGAAAAAATCTTGTTTTGTAGAAAGCAAGTCTTGAAAAATTAAGTTTTCCCGGATTTCCGGGCAATTCTGGCCGTATGGAACGGCTTTGTTTTTTTACCCGCCGGGGTGGGGTTGGGTTGAGCGCGGAAGCAAAAATTTGGGAAGCCATCTGGCTGGCTAAGAGCGTCCCAGTAAATAACGCTATTGCCTGTTGGTTTGGGAGCCAGAAGACCAAAAAAGCCGGAAAGGGAGACCAACAGCCTCCACTTCCCGGCTTGTGAAACATAGCCTTTGCTGTTGTGGCGATTACCGGGGCAAAATTTCCCCGCCGTCGGCCTGAAATTCGTGTTTCTTATGTGATCCGTCGCAGAACGGCTTGTTGGCAGAATGACCACACCGGCACAGAGCAATGGCCTTGCGCTCCAGGGTTTCCACCTTATCCCCAATGCGCACTTCAAATCCATTCTCTGAATCACCCTCGATGACGTAAGGACCATTCGCCATTACGGTTATTTTAACCATTGTGTACCTCCTGTTTTTTGGTGAACCTTTCCTTATTCCCTTTATATCTATTGAAGCGCAGAATGTAAAGCGCCAGGCAGGTGTTTTAAAACTGAAAAATTCATCCCCTGGCTTGCAAATAGCTCGGTTGAATGTTGACTCGCTTTAAGAGATTGGCATTGCTCACTACGGTGATGGAAGAAGTGGCCATGGCAATTTCGGCCAGCACCGGGTGCATCCAGCCCATCATGGCCAGGGGGATCATGATGACGTTGTAGAAAAAGGCCCAGAACAGATTTTGCCGGATTTTTTGGAAGGTAGCCCGACTCAGGTTAACTGCTTCTACCACAGCGCTCAGGTTTCCACGGACCAGGGTAATGTCGCTGGCTTCGATGGCGATGTCTGTTCCGGTGCCCAAGGCAATACCCACATCGGCCTGGGTCAGCGCGGGAGCATCATTAATCCCGTCGCCGACGAAAGCCACCGGGCCAAATTGTTCCTGCAATTGACGCACCGCATCGACCTTGCCGTCCGGCAACACCTCGGCCACCACCTGGTCGATTCCCACTTTGCGGGCAATTGCCTCGGCGGTAGGTCGGTTGTCCCCAGTAACCATGGCCGTACGCACCCCCATCCGATGGAGCTCTCTCACGGCGGGAATGGCGTCTTCCTTCAGCGTATCGGCAATGGCCAGCAAACCACAAAGGTGGTCGTTTTCGGCCACAGCCACCACGGTTTTGGCCTCCTGTTCCAGACGCTTCAGGAGGGTTTCCGCGCCTTGAAGGGAAACGTTCCGGTCGCTCAGAAAGCGCGGCGAACCCACCAGGATGGTGGATCCATTCACACTGGCCTGGATACCTTTGCCCCGCTCAGCCAGAAAGTCCTGGGGTTGCTGCAATTCAACACCTTTGGTTCGGGCCCGTTCCACCACGGCCCGAGCCAGCGGATGCTCGCTCCCGCTTTCCGCCGAGGCGGCCAGCTGCAGCAGTTTTCTCTCCTCGCAGCCGTTGAGCGGAACCACATCCGTTACCTGGGGCTTGCCTCGGGTCAGGGTTCCGGTTTTGTCGAAAATGATCAGGTTCACGTCCTTCAGCGTCTGGATGGCTTCGCCGCTGCGGATCAGGATGCCGTGCTGGGCACCCATGCCGCTGCCTACCATCAATGCCGTGGGCGTGGCCAGACCCAGTGCACAGGGGCAGGCGATGACCAGCACGGCAACCATGGAAACCAGCGCCAGCGTCACAATGTTCAGGGAGGGATTGACCCAAGGCAAAAAAGCGCCGGCAGAAACCAGGCTGCGCATGGTTGCCGGAAAAACCAGCCATAACAGTACCGTTAGCAGGGCAATGCCGATCACCACCGGTACAAACACCGCTGTGACTCGGTCGGCAAAAGCCTGGATGGGCACCCGGGAGGTCTGGCACGCTTCCACCAGCTTAATCACCTGGGCTAGAAACGTATCCTTGCCCACCCGGGTGGCTTTGACCTTCAGCAGGCCATCCTGATTCACAGTAGCACCGATGACCGGATCGCCCGGACGGCGGGTTACCGGCATACTCTCACCGGTGGCCATCGATTCGTCCACAGAACTTTCTCCTTCCACAACCACCCCGTCGGTGGGGATTTTTTCGCCGGGGCGAACCACCATCACATCACCCACCTGGATTTCATCAACCGGGATTTCTACCTCCTGATCGTTGCGCAACACGCGCGCGGTTTTGGCGCCAAGCTGAAGCAGCTTACGAATGGCCTGGGATGCCCGGCCCTTGGCGGTTTCTTCCACGTAACGCCCGGTTAAGTGAAAGGCCATGATCATGCCGGCCACCCCGGCGTAATTGGCCACGGGTAAAAAGAAAGAGGCCGGCCCGGTAATAAGCGATGCCCCGGTACCCAGCATGATCAGCGAATCCATATTGGGATAGCCGTGGCGCAGCGCCGACCAGCCGCTTCGGTAGGTCTGCCGCCCTACCCAGAACAGCACCGGCAGAGCCAGGAGAATGGTACCTAAATTGTAAACCAGCGGCGAGGGCCACATCACCCCCAGAACCATTTCCGGGAGCATCCACAGCACAATGGGAATGGTAAATGCCCAGGCCACTGCCATGCGGAAGCGAGCTTCCCGCATCTTTTGCTCGCTTTCATCCATTGCTGCTAGTTCGCTGGATTCGCTTTCCCGGAGGCTGTAGCCGGCTTCCTCCACAGCCCGCTTGAAGTCCTGGGCTGTGACCGTACCGGGAATGTAGCTTACTTTGGCCTGTTCGGTGGCCAGATTAACCGTGGCGTCCAGGACGCCTGGTAGTGTTTTTAATGCTCGCTCCACATGGCGCACACAGGAAGCACAGGTCATCCCTTCAATGGCCAGGGTGGTGGTTTCCACAGGTATTTCATAACCGGCCTCCTCCACAGCTTCCCTAAGCTGAACCAGAGGTACGGCGGGAGACTCCAGCTTCACTCTGGCTTGCTCTGTAGCCAAATTCACCTGCGCCTGTGCCACACCCGGCACCTGTTGTAATGCCCGGGTCACATGGGCTACACAGGCGGCACAGGTCATTCCCTTTACCGGAAGGATCAGTTCATCGGCTTGGCCATTGATTGCTGCATCGGGGGAAAGTGCCGGGGAAATTTCGACCGGACAGCTCTGCTCCTGGTTAAGGTAGGCCCCGGGATTTTTCTCGAATTTTTCCCTGCAAACGGCCGAACAAAACACAAACCGCTGGCCGTTAAATGTGCTCGTTTCGCGGGCCGTACTTTCATCAATAGTCATACCGCACACCGGATCGCGTGCCATGGGTGTCTCCTATTGTTCCAGTATATTGAATCTAATCAATTTAATTAGAGCGCGCCACCCCGGTTCCGTTACAATTGTGGTTAATTTTTTCAGCACCACAATTGGCGGTTGCACCGGCCAGAGTCAGAATCTATTTTACTAAATAAGGAAAAACACTTGAGGCATGGGAAATCGATTAAACATTCGGGTGTCGCCCCACTGGCAAGCACTGGTGCGCGAGGTGCTGGAACAGCTACCGCCACCGGAAGGGATCGGCTATCGATGGATTTACTTGGTTCAGAATCAACATCGCGCAATTTACCTGAAACGAAAATTATTGAGTCGCTTCGGCCCGGGCACCGTTCCAGATCCCCCTATCCTCACCTGGGAAGCCTTTCTGGAGCGCTGGTGGCAACATGTGCCGGAGGCGGAGGCACTGTCTGTAGCTAGGGATCAGCGTATTTTGCTACTCTGGCGGGCGCTGGCTGAGTTATCCGGAGAACAATCGCCCGGGTTGCCCCCGATAACGCCTGCCTTACTTACCCACTTCAACCGGTTGATTCCGCAATTACTGGCCTGGCAGGAGGAAGGCCAACCGGCGCCGATGTACAACACGGTACTGGCAGCCTACCAAAGGCAAAAAGTCAGGACACCATTGCGAGATTGGCCCGAGTTGATTGCATGGTTGGAATCCGGCCCCGGCCGGGAGGGACTGGCTCGGCCCTATCCACAACTAAACAGCCTGTTTGTCGAAATGAGCCGTCCTTTGCCACACCTCTGGATCGACTTGCTGAAGCGGCTGGTGGAGTGGGGATACCAGGTTACCGTGCTGGTGCATGGCGGCAACGCCCTACAGATGTTTGACCACTTACGGTTTGCACTGGCCCGGTTAAAGGAGGGTGGGGGCACGATTACCCGGAGCCAGGGAAAAGGGCCAGCCTGGGAGCGGTTGTTTTTTCGGCCGGGAGTCGAAACCATAAAGCCGCCGGTTCCGGTGACCATTGTTCGCTGTGCCTCTGCGCTGGAGGAAGCCCGCTTTGCCGCACGCTGGTGCAAGCAACAATTGGTGGAGCAGCGACTTGCGCCCGGGCGAATTGCCATTGTCTGCCCGGCCATGGACCAGTACCTGCCGCTGTTGAGGGTGGAACTGGAACGCGCCGGAGTGCCCATTCGAGACCAGATTCCCCAAGCAGCCAGCCAGGCTTTGGCGGTCCAACACCTGCAGCTGTTTCTGGAACTGATTCTGGAAGGCGAACCGATTTCCTTGATTGCCCAGGTCCTTCTTTCTCCTTTTTTCAGCTACCGGGAGCATTTGCAGGGGGTGCCGGTGGAGGTTTTGCTGCGGCAGGGTAAGGTGTTGGCCGGCTTGCCCGCTTTAATTGAGCAGTTGACGCGCCGCCTGGAATTGTTGCAAACAAGCGCCCCGGACGAGGCAGGGGGACGCAACGAGAAAGAGGTGGATCAGCTCCAAAAGCTTGTGGCACAGTTAAACCAATTACGAAGGGATCTGGCCGGGTTTTATCAGGCGCAATCGCTTAGCGCTTTGCATAGCGTACTGACCACACTGGTGGAAAAGCATGGGTTTTCTGAACGATTCCGGCATTTGCAGCGCACCGGCATGCCTGAATCGGAAGCTGCCCACCAGGTGCGTGCATTGCAGGCACTGTTTGAGAGATTGGATCGTCTGACCGCCCTGGAGGCTACTTTGGCTAATCCTGTGCAGGCCATGCCGGAACAGCTCGCCGCGCTCTTCCGCTGGCTCACAGAAAATACCCCGGTGCCGCCCCTACCCCTGCAAATGTCCGGCGTGCAACTGGCTTCGCTGGAAGAAGCGGATTCGCTGGACTGCCACTATTTGCTGGTTTTAGGGATGAGCGAGAACCAATTTCCCCGGGCCGCCAACTTCCCGGCTGCCGATTTGCCCGAATCGCTTCGCGCCATTCTGCTGGAGGGGGCCTCCGCCGACTACCAGCGTTTTGTGCAGCTTCTGGAACAGCCGGAAAAAGGGTTGATTTTTACCTTCCCTGCCTATCAGGACGAAAATCCCCTCTCGCCCTCTACGCTGCTTAGCGAACTTTGCCGGCTTAGCGGCCTGTCCATCCAGCCGGTGGCGTTACCAAAGGTGCCCGATGAGGAGACGGTGTTAGCCCTCTTGAATGGAAGTGCAGAGCAAAAAGTAGTTTGGGAGCTACTGGAAGAGCGGCCTAATTTAAAGGCCCGCCTCCAGCGCCTCCGCTGGCAGTACCACGTTTACAGAAAGCGCCGCACCGCCGGGCAGCAAGGGCACTGGGATGGGGATCTCACTGCTCAGGCGATCATCGGCTATTATCTGAAACAAATATTTTCCCAGGCGGTATTTTCCGCCTCCGCCCTGGACCTGTACGCACAGTGCCCGATGAAGTTTTTCCTGAGCCGCTTACTGGACCTGGAGGAACCTCAGGTACAAGAGGAATGGCTCACACCGCTGGAAAAAGGCCTTTACATTCACCGAGTGCTGTACCGGTACTACAGCGGTAGCGAAAAAGACCTGGAGCAGCTTTTAGAAATTGCCGGCAACCTGTTCGATCGCCTGCCCCTGCCGAATTCGTTGCTCACGGACGTTGAGCGGGAACGGTTTGTGGGCAGCGACCAGCAGGAGGGCCTCTTTCACCGGTTCTGGCAGGCTGAGCTGGAGTACCTGAAAAGCTGGCGGACACGGCCTCAATTTTTTGAACTTCCCTTCGGGCCTTTTCCCCCGGAGCGAGTACATTACCCCGATCCAAGTTTATCCCGGCCGGTGCAACTGAAGGGGAATCTGGGACATTTCTTCTTGAAGGGAGTGGTGGACCGGCTGGAGGAAGCGCCAGGCCACGGCTTTCTGGTAATGGACTACAAAACCGGCAGTCCGCCGCGTTTTGGCGACATTCAACAGGGCCTCTACCTGCAATTGCCTCTCTATGTGGCTGCCATGGCCCAGGTGGCCGGCGATTTAGGGCTGCCAGACCGCCCCCTGGGCGGGGTGATCTATCAGCTCAACGAGAAAGAAGTGAAACGAAATCTGATTTTTGTGGACGGGGCTGCCCCGATTCCCGGAAACAAAAATACCCCGGTTCTCAATTCGGATAACCCGGATGGTCTTTCCATGGAGCAGTTTCTCCAGCAAGTCATTGACGATGCTCTAAAATATGTGGCCGGGATTCAGGCCGGCAACTTCCCGCACACCACCGACCTGTCCCGCTGCGCAAGGTGTCCATTTAAGCCCACCTGTCGGGTGGATGGCACACGTTTTTAACCCTCAGAGAGGCCAGCGCGTTGTGAGCCTGCCGGTTAAACCCCGCCTTTCGAGAGGCGTTTTTTACCCAAAATGGGACGGTCCAAAAAATAACACAAAATGAATAAACTTGTAAATATGCACATTTAGTGATTTGTGTAAAAGCGCAGGGTTGCACCTGGAGTTTTTCAACAACAGAAACCAATTTAAGTAGAATAATTAACCTTGTATCCCCTTATCTGTAGGGAACCCGCCCCTTTGCCGCTTCTCTCGGCAAGGGAGGGGGTTGGGGGTGAGTTGATTTTGAGCCGGTGCCAGTGAAACAGTCTATTGCATAAACATGCATTTATCTCTACTTGCTAAACGGCCCAGTTGGAGGGAAAGTTGACCTAAGTACGGTACGTTTGGAAAGGGTTTTTTGCCTGACAATACAGTCATTGAAACTTTTTGGACAACCACCTGCTATTTGAACAGCCCCGTAGAGGACAGCGTCAATCGCGGAGACCAAAAATTTTGGTAAGGTTCAAAACGTAAAGTACTGGTCGTAGTCGATGGAAAAGCCCCGGGGATGGTATTCCCCGCTCCAGCGATCCACCACATAGTCTCCCTGCCACTGGCGGGCGGCGATGCGCTTTAGCAGGTCCACCAGCACGTCAATTTCCGATTCGTCGTTGTAAATTCCGAAACTCACCCGAACCGCGCCGGGCAACTGGGAGCGATCGTGCTGGAGGATTTGTTGCTCCAATCGCCGGGAATCTTCCTGGCTGATGTGCAGCAGGCACTTAATGTAAGGATGGGCGCAAAAACAGCCGTTGCGCACGCCGATGCCGCCTTCGTAATTGAGAATTGCCGCCACCAGATTGTTCGGTAGTCCGTTCACATTAAAGGAAATGACGCCCAGTCGATTGGCGACGTCCCCGGGATCGTCGCTGCCGTAGATGGTCAATTCGGGCACTTCCTTCAGCCGCTCCAGGGCATAGCGGGTCAGCCGTTCCTCGTGGGCGGCCACATGGTCCATGCCCAGCTCTTGCATCACCAGCAGGGCCTTGGCCAGGGCAATCACGCCCACCACATTGGGCGTCCCGGCCTCCTCCTTTTCCGGCACGTCGGTCCAGTAGGTGTAATCCAGGGTAACGATGTCCACCGTTCCCCCACCCACATAGTCCGGATCGCCCTGGGCAAAAACCTCCTTGTCCCCGATGAGCACACCGGTCCCGAAAGGCGCGTAAATTTTGTGTGCGGAAAAGGCCAGAAAGTCGATGTGTCCGGGATCGTCCTGAGGGCGCATATTCACCGCGCGGTGGGGGATGAGCTGGGCCCCATCCACCAGAATGCGCGTACCGTAGTGATGGCAGATTTCGGCCAGGCGGTGAATATCGTTCACCCAGCCGGACACGTTGGAAGCCCCGGTCACGGCAAACAGGGCCACCCTGCCCCGGTATTCTTCTAAGCGGGCGATTAAATCTTCTTCCCGGAGCCGTCCCTTTTCATCGATGTCGATGTGAATCACCCTGCCTCGGGCCCGCCAGGGTAAGTCGTTGCTGTGATGTTCCATTTTGCTGACCAGAATCACCTGATCGGGCGACAGCGGCAGCCGATGGGCCAGCTTGTTGATGGCCTCGGTGGCGTTTTTGCCGAAAATGATGGTATGGGATGCCAGGTCCACGCCCACAAAACGGGCTACAATCTCCCGGGCACGGTCGTACATTTCCGAGGCCAGCTGGGATTTAAATCCGGTTCCGCGGTGAATGTTGCTGTACCAGTAGAGAAACTCGTTGACCTTGTCCAGAACCGGCTTCAGGACCGGCGTGCTGGCGGCGTTGTCGAAGTTAATGTACTGCACTTCCCGGCCGTCCAGCAGGGGGACGCGGGCATCGTAACCGACGATCATCTGCTGCACTTTTTTGACGTCGTAACCA
>RFHE01000377.1 GCA_003696445.1 Calditrichota bacterium
TAAAAGCGCAAATGCCCATCGCCAGCGAGGGAACATCCGAGCCAGCACCGTGCCAGCAGCGGCAGCATTGGCGGCATGGGACGAAGGAAATCCCCATCGTCCACCACAGTGACCGAGAAGGCGGAAGCCGTCTAGAGTTTTACAGGGCCGAAATCTGTGCACCAGCGGTTTCAAGACCTCGCTGGACAGCAAATTGGCCAGACCAATGCTCAGGAGCAGCGTCAGTGCGAAGAAACGCGTCTGGCGATCACCCCGCCAGAACAGGTAGCACCACCCAGCGACCAGCACAAACCACCAGTGGTTCAAATTGGTGATCCAGGGCATCAGGACGTCGAACACCGGATTGGCTAGGGAAACATTTACCAGAAAAAAACCGGCCCGATCGAGACGAAGAAGCAGAGCCAGCAGCAGGTTCATAAACCGTAATCAGGCTTCCCGAGTTGAAGGCTGGAGTTTAAAGGCTTTGCCGAGGGCCTCCAGAATTTGCTGGCGGTTGAACGGTTTGCGAATAAAGCCCAGAGCGCCTTGACGCATCAGCCTGTCCACCGATTCTTCCACCTCGAAACCGGAGGTAAGCAACACCTTAATGTCGGGCTGAAGTTGGCGAAATTGGCTGAAAAGTTCCAGACCACTCTTGTCCGGCAAATAAATATCCAGAAGCACTAGCTCAATAACATCCTTGTGGTGTTCAAAAATTTCCAGGGCTTCTTTGTAGTTTGCGGCCAAAAAAACCTTGTAGCCTGCCGATTCCAGAACCCGATTTAAAATCTGTCGCAGGTTTTCCTCATCTTCAACTACCAGAATATAGCGATCCTCCACCGCCAGATCGGTCGCCTCCACTTGGAAATCGATCATTTTCATCCCCAGAGGGATTTCCTGGATCTTCGGCGAATTGATTTCACGCAGTTTGCGAAGGATGTCGGCAATGCGGTTGGCCGATTTGCTCATTAAAGTCAGATAATTTTCCAACCGGGTGTTTCGGATCTTGTGCTTCTCCAGTTCCATGCGGAGCATATCCACCGCCGAAATAATCACGGTAAGCGGCTGATTGATTTCGTGATTGGCGGTAGCAATGGTGGCACTGTAGGTCAAATTGCGTTCGGCTTCTTTTAGGCGGCGCTCCAGCTCCACCCGTTCCAGAGCCCGCTTCACCCGAACACGCAATTCTTCCATATTGACCGGCTTCAACAGGTAATCGCTGGCACCCAGCCTCACCGCATCGATGGCCGTTTCGATGGAAGCATGCCCGGTCAGTAAAACAACAGCCGTCTCCGAATCGTATTCCCGAACTTTGGCCAGCAGCTCCAGCCCCCCCACACTTTCCATTACCAGGTCGGTGAGAACCAGATCAAATTTCTGTCGTTCCAGAACCTCCAGAGCCTCCGTGCCATCGCTGCACAGCGTCATCTGATAGCCATCCTGCTGGAGGGATTTTTTAACCATTAAACGTGTAGCGTAATCGTCATCAACAACCAGAAGTTTGTGCGACATTGGTACCAGGCCCTCAAAAAGTAGTAATTAGCTACAAATTAGCGCGCTAAAGGTAAAAAAACAAGGGAGGGGATGGAAATAACCTGGGTCACATTGGGCAAAAACTTAGCTTGCCTGGAGTAAAAAAACCTCCAGGCATGAGCATTAACCCTTTCCGTTGCTGGGCACAGCCAGCGAAGCATGTTTAACAAGGGTAATAGAATTGCCTTTCTCGTTAAAATAAACCTCGTCGATGATGTGCCGGATGAACATGAATCCCCGTCCATGGGAGTCGGTATTGATTTCGCTCACTTTGTGTTGATTATCAATGTATTTTCTCCAGTCAAAACCCGGGCCCTCGTCGGTCACGTTCAGGGAAAAAGTTTGCGGATTAAAATTTAAAACGATGCTGATTTTTCGCTCAGCAAAATGGGGATCGGCCATGCGCTCCTCGCGCAACATTTCAAACTGCATCATCTGTTCAAAGTCATCGCCTTTGATGGAAGAAGGTAATTCCAGATTGCCGTGCTCCTGGGCATTGAGTAGGGTTTCGGTGAAGGCCAGGCAGAGCTGGTTGAAATCCTGTTCGCTGCAAAAACCGGCCCGCCACAGCAGTTCGGCCAGATATTTTGCCACCAGCCCCGCATCCAGCTCTCTGGTGCGAAATTCCAGGGCCAGCTCTAAGTACTTACAATGCATCAGCACCTGGAGTTTGCGCTGCGCATTGTCCTGGTTTCGCAACACTTTTTCAACTGTTTTGCGAACCATGTTTAACTCAAACGGTTTGGTAATAAAGTCCTTGGCCCCATGGCGTATGGAAGCGATGGCATTATCCAGGGTTTTGTAGCCAGTCAGCATAATGACACTGATATCGTTGCGGGTCTCCCGGGCAATGCGCAGCAAATCCAAACCGGACATGCCTGGCAAATTGATGTCCGACAAAACCACGTCGATGCGGGTACCATTGTTCAGAAATTGAGCGGCTTCTTCGGCATCCTGAGCGGTAAGCACATTGTAGCCAAGGGATTTAAAATAATCGCTTAGCAAATTGGCCAGAAGCTCCTCATCGTCAACAACCAGAATGGTTTTCTGCTTGTTATCCATGGCTCAACCTAATCTTATTTTTCAATGGGGAAAAGCTGGTCCAGCTTAATAGATCGGAACAGCTCCAGCAAGTTGTCGTTGATTCCCTTGATGCGCATCTTCCTCCCCCGCGCTACCATGCTTTTGTAAAAAATAAGAAATTTGCCGATGCCGCTGCTGGTGATAAACGGGACATAGGAAAGATCGAACACCGCTTCCGAAAAATCATCGTTCAGAAGCTGCTGGAAGTGCGACTTCAGCTCCTCAGCGCTTTCGTTGTCCACGGCACCAATAATGGAGATATTTAGGGTTCCATTTTGGCGGGCAATGTTGAGCTCCATGAACAAACCTCCTTGTTAAATTTCAAAATCTTCATGACCTTAACCGGCGGCCAGTAGCCGGTTTTACGCCCACATTTACTTCACTACCATTATCGGAAGAGGGTAGTCCGGCTTGACAAATTTTTCAGTTTTCGCGGTACAAAATTCGTTACAATTCGGTTGGTCCAACAGGCTACCTTCTGGTGCCGCGAGAAAGGGGATTAACCAATAATGGCAATTTGAACGTTCTCGGCCGCTCCAAATCGGCGAAACGTGTTTTCTGCAAATGCCAGGTGGCTCTGCAACTGGCTGTGCGCGTAAAAGGCAGGTGCAAATATGACCATGAGAATTTGCTCAGTTTTCAGCGTCAGGCTACTTCGCTCCGAATCGGCCGAGGGATTGCCAAAGGGCCCCTGTTCATCGGCCAGAACAGGCTTTGCCTGCAAGTTCATCTCTCCTTTCCCGATGGCCCGATAGGTCTCCCCCGGCCTACCAGGACGCAGGACCACCTTCCCCTGCAGAACCCCCTGATCATAAAGCCCGATGGGCAGAAGAAAGCGCAAGGCGCAAAAGTTACCTGCATCCACCAGCAGATTTATCCGATACAGGGGTTTGTTTTTGAGAATTCTTCGCAAGAGCGCTTCCGACGAGGGTCGATAGCGGGTGGGTTCAAGCCCCAGGGACCGGTAGAGTTGGCGGGCGGGCTGGAGCGCCGCCAGCAGAGTGTTGTGATCGGCAAAACGATTTCGGTAAGCTGCTGCCAGTCGCTCCAGATCCTCCCACAGGGCAACAGAACTGGGCGCGTTACGCACCGGGCCGGCAGCAAGCAAACCCAGCTTAACTCTGCTGCGATAATCGGGATGAATGTCAACGGCAGGCAGAACCATGGTGAACGCTACAGCGATATGGGTTCCCGGGCCAGCTTTTCGGCGATGGGCACATCGGCCTCGCTGAGCGGCAACTCCAGCACAGCAGGGGGTTTCAACCACAGGACCCGATCGTGGTCGGTCAGTTTCATCCTGCCGCCGCGGACCCGACACAGGTAGGCCAGCAACAACAAATTCAGGCCCTCCAGCCGGTGATTCACCACGGCGAAGGGACGGAGCACTTCTATTGCCAGGCCCAGTTCCTCCTCGATTTCCCGTGCCAGGCAGGCCTCGGGGGTTTCATCGGGCAGCAGTTTTCCGCCCGGAAATTCCCATTTTCCACCGTTGGACAATTCCGGTCTCCGCCGGGCCAACAAAATTCGTCCCTGGGAATCGAAGATTAAGCCGGCAAGCACCGGCAGGAATTGTGGTGTTCCAACTGACATGGGTAAATGTGCAGGATCCCCGGCCACGCTCTTCACAGCAGGCCCAGCTCTTCGAGTTGCTTCTGGACCTCCTGAATAATTTGCCGGCGAATTTGTGCCGCTTCTCCTCTTACCCGGCAGCCGGCGGCATGGTCGTGGCCGCCGCCGCCAAATACCTTTGCCACCCGATTGACATTCACCCGGCCCTTGGACCGAAAGCTGATTTTTAACAGGCCCGGCTCGGGTTCGCGCATGTAAATGCCCACCTCCACACCGTGAATGGCCACACTGTAATTGGCCAACTCTTCCACTTCCGAAGCGCTGTTGGCAGCCACCACCTTGTGGGGTAAATAAATGACGCAGAGTTTGCCGTTTAAGTGGGACTCCATGTGGGCCAAACCGTACCCAATGGTTTTCATCCCTGAAAAGGAATTGCTGAAAAACAATTGATTGGCGATTTCATAGGGTTGAATCCCGTACTGAGCGAGATGAGCTGCAATCTCAAAATCCCGCTTGCTGGTGTTGGAAAAGGAAAACCGGCCTGTGTCGTACATGATGCCGCTGAACATGAGTGTGGCCAGCTCGTTGCTGAAGGCAATCCCGCTGCGTACAATCACTTCGTAAACCAGTTGGCTAGTAGAGCTTGCCTGCGTATTGACCAGGTTGTAGGTGGTAAACTCATCTTCCGAGGGATGATGATCGATCTTCACACAATAAAGAGGTGCCGGCAACAGACGGGCCGGTTCTCCGATACGCGCCCGGCTGGGTACATCCAGCACAATGGCTGCCTGAAAATTGGCCTGCATCCCCTCCTGATAGCCTTCGATTTTATCCCAGCCCCACATAAACTGATAGCGCCATTCTTTTTCCTGATCCTGAAAAATAATCCGATAGCGCTTCTGCCAGGCTTCCAGCAAATAGGCCATGGCCAGAGTGGAAGCGTAGGCGTCTCCATCGGCGCTCAGATGGGTGGTAATGAGAAAATTGTCTTGCGAGCGAACAAATTGAAGAATGTTTCGGCAAACCCGATCCAGAGACTCACTGTTCTGCAGGCTATAGCGCTCGGTCATCCACCTCTCTCCTTGCTTTCGCTCGGTTTTGAAAAAATAGGTCAATGATACTTGCAGGCTGTTCTCAAATCAAGGTTTTTTCGGAATTTCCACAGGGTCGGACATGCGCTTGCTTGAGGGGGCAATCGGGTCTCTGGGGTAAGCTGTCCGGCATGGGTCCGCCTGCATGGTAGCGCCTGGCGGCAAGATGCCCTCGGAAAGGGGGGGGCACGGTGTTCAGGAATAGCTCAGACCAGACGGCCCTCACTTTCGGGATCGAAAAAGTACAGGTGCTCTGTGCGGAAACCCACCGAAATTTTGGTTCCGGGTGTCAAGGTGACTTCCGGCGGCACGCGCATGCAAAAAGTCTGGTTGGCCAGCTCGAAGTAAACGAAGACCTCGTTACCTATCGGTTCGACTACATCCACAACCGCTGAAATGGGGCCGGCCAACCCACTTTCTTTTTCTGTTTGGTAAATCATCACATGTTCCGGGCGAATACCAAGCACCACTGCGCGATGGACCAATGGCGCGCACTTTTCGGCCAGCGATGGCGGCAAGGGGAGAGAAAAACTGTTGCTGTTAAAAACCATCCCCTCGGCCCGTTCCAATTTTCCGGTCAAAAAATTCATTGAAGGACTCCCAATAAAGCCGGCTACAAACAGATTGGCCGGATTGTTGTACAGGTTCAAGGGGGTATCCACTTGCTGCACTACCCCATCCCGAAGCACCACAATGCGATCCCCCATGGTCATGGCTTCCACCTGGTCGTGGGTCACGTAAATCATGGTGGTTTGCAGGCGCTGATGCAGCCGATTGATTTCGATGCGCATCTGGACGCGCAGTTTGGCATCCAGGTTGGAGAGGGGTTCATCGAAAAGGAATACTTTAGGCTTACGGACAATTGCCCGGCCCACTGCTACCCGCTGTCGCTGTCCGCCGGAAAGGGCTGCCGGTTTGCGGTCCAGAACCTGGGACAATCCCAAAATCTCGGCCGCTTCTCTCACCCGTTGCTCAATTTCCTTCCGGGGAAATTTCCGCAGCTTGAGCCCGAAAGCCATGTTGTCGAAAACGCTCATGTGAGGATAAAGCGCATAGTTCTGAAACACCATGGCAATGTCCCGGTCCTTGGGCGGAACCTCGTTCATGCGGCGTCCGTCAATCAGCAATTCCCCGCTGGTGATTTCCTCCAGACCGGCAATCATGCGCAACAGGGTCGATTTGCCACACCCGGATGGCCCGACCAATACGGTAAATTCACGATCTTCGACAACCAGGTCCAGATCTCGAATGGCAGTGACTTTATTACCATAAACTTTGCTCACACGCCTCAGCTCAACCTTTGCCAAAGGATTGCCCTCCATTTCGTGCTTAATCCGCCTTTACGCAGGCTAAAGTTTATTTAACCAGTGCGAAAATGGCAACTCAATGTTTGTTTCCCCACCCAGAAAGAAATCCAAATAATTGTTGCGTGCCCATGAATATGCTGCCCCTAATCAGGGTTTAGCGTATCACAGAATAACTCCGGCCCGGTTACAAAGAAATCAGGTGAGCACATAACGCTTTCCCCTGCCAACTGAACTCCGAGGATTGAAGAAGTACAGGAATCCCATCATTTGTATAATCTTATGAAATGAAAATGGCCGGCCGCGCACAGCTGAACGTTACTGAACAGCGCGTACGGGATTCGACCCCGGGTTATCCCGCCACGCGGGACGTCCTAAACCCCTTCGCGCAAACGCACTACAACACCCCCCTGTACAAA
>RFHE01000072.1 GCA_003696445.1 Calditrichota bacterium
ATTTGTAGGGAACTCACCCCCTTCGCCCCCTCTCTTGCAAGAGAGGGGGTTGGGGGGTGAGTTGACTTAAGTCCCGTGCAAGTGAAAAAGTCGTTTGCATAAACATACAGTAATCAAACCTTTTTGGACAACCCCATCTACCAGCCCTCCCAAGCGCCATCCCGGGTTCAAAACAGACCGGTGGCACAGGCTTTCAGCCGGTTGTCCAACCGTCCCCGGGTGCACCCCCCGGCTGAGCAGGGACCTCGGGTTTTGCCGCGGCTCCGTTTTTTCAATGTTCCGGAGAAAGAACTGCCTCCTCCCCGCGCCCGCAGGCGCAAATTCCTGCTGCTTTCCAGCCGGCAAATTTTTATTTTATTTTTAAAAGGGAGGAGCTGACCATGAAAAAGAGTCTTTTCCCGATCGCAATATTCCTGCTAGGTCTGCTGGCCGGGTGCGAGAAGGTGACCACCCCGGTGGCGCCGGAAGTGAAGCCCGAATTTTCCCCGCTGGAGAAAAGCGTGCTGCAGGTTTCTCAGGCATTCGGCCTGCGCCTGTTTCAAGAACTGGATCGGACTACACCCGGACAAAATTTGTTCATCTCCCCTTTCAGCCTGTCCGATGCGCTGGCCATGACGGCGAACGGTGCCGCCGGAGAGACCCGGCAGGCCATCCTGAACACCCTGGGGGTGCCCGATTTTTCGCCGGATGAATTGAATGGGATCTATTCTCGGCTGTTGCAGGTGCTGCCTGCGGTGGATCCAAAGGTGACCTTTTTACCGGCCAACAGCCTGTGGTACGACCCGGGTGCGCTTTGCCCTGAATCCGGCTTTTGCCGAAACTTTACAGAAATACTATTTTGCCCGGGTCATCGGGCTGGATTTCCAGCGATCCGAAGCGGTGGAAGCCATCAACGGGTGGGTGCAGGACGCCACGCGGGGCAAAATCCCCAGACTACTGGATGAGATCGATCCCAGGGAACGGCTGTTCCTGATCAATGCCCTCTATTTTCAGGGCTTCTGGCAGATCCCGTTCGATCCGGAGAAGACGTCCACAGAGAATTTTTACCGCGCGGACGGAAGCACAGTGAGCTGCCAGATGATGCACCGGCAGGGGGAATTTTCTGTTGCCTTCCTGGATTCCCTGCTGGCAGTCGATCTGCCCTACGGAAACGGGGCCTTCAGCATGACCATTGTGCTACCCGCCGAGGGTGTTTCGTTGCAGAGCGTGGTTGCTCAATTGAACGAAGATCGCCTGAAGGCCTGGCTGGCGGCTCTTGCTTCCCGGGAAATTGTGCTGGGCCTGCCGCGCTTTCGCTTTCGCAACCAGCTCCATTTAAACGACCCTCTGAGCCACATGGGCATGGCCATCGCTTTCGATCCCATGCGGGCCGATTTTTCGCCCATGCAGCAGCCCGGGCCGGCGGCCGGTGAGAAGCTGGTGGTGACCCGGGTGCTGCAGAATACCTTTGTTCAGGTGGACGAAAAGGGCACCGAGGCCGCTGCTGTAACCGGGATAGGCATAGGTGTAACCAGCGTGCCACCGCAGGTCACCGCGAATCGGCCCTTCCTGTTCCTGATCCGGGAGCATTTTGCCGGAACCATTCTGTTCATCGGAAAAGTCGAGGAACCCGTCTGGGAAAAATAAACTGAGGAGGCAATCAGGGATGAAACGGCATGTTCTCTGGGCAAGACTGGGGTCCGGGTGGCGCCAGGGGCTGCTCTGGCTGTGGCTGGGTTTCACCATGGGCTGTGCCAGCCTGAGCACGTTTCAAACGCCGGCCACGCTGGAGAAGGGCAAAGCTGCAATCGGCTTCGGGGCAAGCGGCGTGAACGGAAGCATCCCGGCCATTCTGGAGGCCTCTGGCCGTGTCGGACTGGGTCGTCAAACGGATGCCGGGGTGAAGGTAACCATTCCCGGCACCATCACCGGCGATCTGAAATGGCAGTGGTACCGCAGCCCCGGGCTTCAGGCCGCCTTTGATGTGGCTGTATCCTATTTTAATAGCAGCGAAAACGGGGAAGACTTCAAGAGCGGTGCGGTCATGCCGGCCCTGCTGGTGGGCAACCGGCACTGGTATGCCGGCGGGCGCCTGGTCTTCTTTAGCAGCGAAGGCACGTTCAACTTCTTCGGCAGCCGGGATTTTCAGGTCAGCACCACCTTTCCCGGCCTCTTTTTCGGCCTCGCCCTGGGCAACCGCCTCCAATTCATGCCGGAAGTGAATGTTTACTTCTCCACCGGGGACAGCCAGGGTGCCTTATTGCACTATGGGATCGGGGTGAGGTACGGGCTGTAAGCAGGGACTTGGGGGACTGCAGGCGCCTGACCGGGGAAATGGGGGTTCAACAGGGAGGGAGAAAGGCAGGGCATGTGCGGGGTGTTTTGAGCCTCTAGTTGTCCAACAAATCATCTCCAAAAACGCATTGAGCAACTTAGTCAACTGGTTGTGGCAAGTGCGGTTCGTCAGTCTCGCTCATGTTCTCACATTACTGACTCAGTCATCGACTAATTGAGCTCCACCCTCCACATCACAAGGCGAATGGTTTCACGCGCGTTGGTTGAGCAGTGAGGGCTCCCCCAAAAAAGACAGACACATCGTTAAGTTGGAGAATTTAATTTTTTAAACTTAACTGGACTCATGTTTTCGATTCCGGAATGAATTCTTACCCGATTGTAGTAGTTTTCAAGATAGTCTTTCACCGCTATATATGTCTCTCGCCGGGTGGAAAATACGGTTTTGCCATCCCCCAGCTAACGTTTGAAGCTACTGAAGAAAGACTCCATTATGGCATTACAATTACAGTTGCCCTTACGGCTCATGCTCTGGAGAATCCCTTCGGTCTTCAATCGAAGTCGAACGCTGATGGCCGCATACTGGCCGCCCCGATCGGTATGGAAGATGGTCCCCGGACCTGGCCTGCGATGAAAAAAGGCCATATCCAGCGAGCGATGCACCAATGTTTCGTCCAAGGTCCTG
>RFHE01000378.1 GCA_003696445.1 Calditrichota bacterium
GCACCACCTGGAAGCGCTCGTTGAGCACGGCCAGGGCGATGGGAACGGCATCGAAGGTGGATTGCCACTCCTCCTGGGCCGACTTGATTTTTTGAAACAAGAACAGGTGATCCTGAGCCCGCACCAGCTCTTCCAGGAAGGCATTGAGTACCGGCAACAGGGTTCGCCTGCGCTGGGCAGACAACACCTCATCCTGGAAGGCGAAAAGGCAGTATCGGCGCTGGTTGGCGGCATGAAAGGGGCTGATGAGCAGGGAGCGCCCGCCGGCCTCTTTGAGGGCGGGCAGCAGCGGCTGCCAGGCGCCGGAAGGTTGTTCCGGCTCGGTAACTACCATGCCGGACTGGCAAGTGGCTTCGGGGATTTCCAGATGCAGCGGTAGGGTGCCGGCAGGCAGAGACCTGGCGGTGTGAGCAGCGCGCAAAATCATTTTTCTGCTGGCCACCTCGGCGTACAGAACAACGCCGGTAAGGTCAAAAACAGACAGAGCGTCTTGCAGGGCCCGATTGAGAAAGGTAGTGGCCGGTGGATTGCTGCGAATGCGCTGGTAGATGCGGCTTACCAGTTGGAGCTTTTTGTTTTGCAGTTCGATGTATTCCAGGTGCAAGCTGTTTTTTAAGGCAATGGCCAGGTGGCCCACCACCTGCTCAATAAAGCTGACATCCTCCCGGGAAAAGTAATGCGTTTCGCTGGCCGTTAGATTGAGAATACCGATCAGTTCGTTGGAACTGTGAATGGGCACCGAAAGGACCTGGGCAATTTCGCTGGGGGCGGCACGAAATTGGGTCAAAAACGCTTTCAGAGGAGGCTGCTCTCCGCTGATCTGGAAACGCTGGCTTTTTAGGGGAACAATGACCCCATGGTACAGGGGTGAGTCCCCCAGGTCCAGGATGGTGTTGCCCGGGAACTCCTCCCGATATTTGCCGGTCCGGTAATAAAGCTGAAACGTTTTTTGCTCCTCATCCACCGGCAGCAGCACGGTGAGTTCGCGGAAAGGCACAATTTCCTGCAGCTTGCTGGCCAGGGTTTGCAGAATGGTGTCGAAGTCCAGAATGGCATTGAGGAAATTGGTCAGATTGTCCAGAAACTGCAGCCGGGCATTCTGCCAGGTGATTTGTTCCTTGAGCACTTCTTCGTCGTGAATATCCTGAATGACCCAGAGCAGAGAGGCGTTGTTATTTAAAGCGGATTGTGCGGTGACGGTAATTCGGTAGTAGCGGTTTTCGGTCTGCCCGAAGCGGATAAATTTTTTGCGGGACAGGCCACTGCCCTGCGTACTGAGCTCCTGAAAGAGGGCAGGGTAATAGAAACTGTCCAGCTCAGGGAGCACATCCAGCAATTTTTTACCCACCGCCTGCGAGGGCATGATGCCAAAGTCCCGGGTGAGGGCCGCGTTCCAGAAAAGAATGCGACTGTCCTGGTCGGTGACGAAAATGTAGTGGTGCAGGTTGTTGATAATCTGTTCGATGAACCGTTTTAGGCTCAAGATGGCCCGCTGATCTTCTTTCTGTTTGGTCACGTCGCGAATCACCGCCACCACCGCCGCCACGGTACCGAATTCGTCTCGCACCGGATGGGTGCTGATGTAGCCGGGAAAGACCTCCCCGTTTTTTCGCTGAAAGGACAATTCCCCTTTCCAGCCGTTGTGCACCGATTCCTGGAGGATTTTGCTGGCGGTTTCGGCGGGTAGATCGTTGCTCATTAGGGCAAAAACAGGGCGGCCGAAAAGCAGATGCCGGGGGTAGCCGGTCAGTTGTTCCAGGGCCTGGTTGACAAAATTGATCAACCCGTTGCCCTGGGGTTCAAAAATGACAATGCCCTCATCAATGCTCTCCAGGGCCATGGTAATGAGGCTGATGATGTTGCGGGTTTCCTGGAGGTTGGCATAATCGCGAATGAGGACGGCGAAAATCGGCGGTTGCTGGGCGGGATTTTTCCGGCTGATTTTAACCAGAACCCGCCCTGGCTGGCCGTTCTCCGCCCGGGCCTCTACATCCAGCTCGATGTGCATCCGCTGGCCGGAAGTCAGCTGCTTCCGGGCATCCTGCAGGCGATTGTGGCTGGATGGTGAAAACAACACGGGAAGAGGCTGATTATGAATTTGTTGCGGGGTGAATTTAAAACGGCCGAAAAACGCATGGTTGACCCGGAGAATGCGAAACTGTTCATCCACCTCCAGCCGGATTTCGTCCACCGGGATGGCTTCCGAGGGGGGGGTAGTGGGCTGGCGCCCCTGGAGTTCGAAATTGGAACGGGCAAAATAGGCGCCTACCTTCACGATGCAATCTTCCAGATTGTTGCGCATACGGGCCAGATTCCAGCGCCCTCTACCCCGGCCGGCCTCCTGCCACCGGAGGAGCACGTCCCGTAGCCGAAACAGCGAATCCAGCAATTCCCGTGGATGAATATGGACCGATTCTCCGTGTTCCAGAATCCTGGGCAGGTAGTAGAGAATGTGGCGGTATTCGTGATTTAAAGCCTCCAGGAAGCCTTCGGCCAGGCCGCGGTTCTGAACCACAAAATGTCCCTGATAGTAAGGGGTGGAGCGGAGCTCCTCAATCCACCCGCGCAAAAGTTCGTTGACCATAGGCCTGATCTCGATTCCTTCCTGCTCCCCGAAGCCGATTACTCCCCTTATTATCGAAATGCTGCTACTATTCCTTAATTTTGAATGAAAAAAGTCGCTTTTTATTCGTAAAGCGCATCGGCTGGGCTTCCATTGATCGCGGATGCCCGCGACAGTAACGCAAGCTTTAGCTTGCCGCTACGGTTTTCAATGCGTCCTTATTCCGGGTCATTCTGAAAAGGTGCCACTTTAAGGGACGTTGGCTTGCCGTGCCGTTTCAAATGAAGCGCGTCCCGCCCTCGCGGCGCGATCGGCATGGAGAAATCTCCGAGATCCCTCGACTCCCCCTTCAGTGCGGGGTCGCTCGGCATGACAAGTGGTGGCTTTCTAAAAATCCGTGTCCATCCGCGTGTATCCGCGGCCAATTATTTTCAACCGCGGATTGACGCGGATGTGTGGGGGCCATCACTGGACATACCACCGTGCTTTACCTGGCATGAACGCCACCAGCCGGCGTCATCCCGAGCGGAGCCCCGCTCCGGCGGGGCGAAGTCGAGGGATCTCATTTTCCTGGAATTGCACTCTGGGAGAAAAATTAGTGCTTTGCTTTTCATCGTGAAAAATTCTCCGAGATGCCTCGACTCGCCCGATGAATCGGCCTCGCTCGGCATGACAA
>RFHE01000379.1 GCA_003696445.1 Calditrichota bacterium
GGCGCAAACCGGTTGCGCCTGGAAGTAGCCGACTTTTTCGGCAACACCACTACGCTGACGCTGACCGTTGTTTACCTGCCCAATCGTCCGCTGCGCCTGTACACCGCGACGCGGTTGAATCGCGACCTGCTCCTGGGGGTGGTCACCCCCGATTCGGTAAAAAAACTGACCGCCAATTGGCTGGCTTTTAATCCCCATCAGAAAACGCTACCCGCCCGGGTGGACCCATTGGCCGTAAAGCCGGTGCTGGAGCGTTACTACACCACCTTCACCGTCCCGCTTCCCGAAAACGATGGGGGCTGGTGGCTGCAGCTGAAAGCAGAGGATGACCGGGGCGTACCCTTTCTGCCCCTGCTGGTGGGTCCCTGGAGCGAGGCGGCCGGGCTGTCCCGCTATCAGTTTCGGGCCACGGCGCTGGGGCTGTGGGGGAGCGGCCGGCTTGCGCTGCACCGGCCGGGCTGGTTGCAGCTCTCCCTGGGTCCGGATCGCTGGTATCTGGGTGCACCGGCCGCACAGGGCCTGACAGACACCACCCTGCAAGTCCTCTTTCCGGACAGCCTCCGCCGGGAACTGGGCCAGTGGCAGCTGGTCACGCCGCAGTCCAGCCTGACCTTCCACTCGGAAGATTCCCTGATGGAGGTTGAATTCTTCCCCGGCTCGGTGTACGATTCGCTCTACTGCCGGATCAAAAAACGCCCTCCGCACGGGCCCTTCCCGCCACAAGCCAAGGTGTGCAGTCCGGTGTATCAAATTCAACCCTTCGACCAGCCCCTGAACCAGGGCGTGTGGCTGCGCCTTCACCTGCCGGACTCGCTGCAGCGGAGAAAAGGGCTGGGCATTTACTACTGGGATCGAAAAAAGGGCTGGTTGTACCTGCCCCACGCCCCGGAACGGTGGCAGGCCAAGATTACCAGCCTGGAGCAATTCATCCTCCTCCAGGATACCCTCCCGCCCATGCTTGCACCCATTCAGACCCGAATCGGCACCAAAAAGGGCGCACCCGGCCTGCGCTTTCGCATTCTGGACAGCTGTGCCGGCATATACGATGAGGACCAGATTACCGTAAAAATAAACGGCCGGTGGACCCCGTTCGATTACGATCCTGAAGAAAAAGAATTGCTGGTTCCACAACGATTTGTGCCCCTGGGCCGCAGCGAGGTGGAAATTCTGGCAACCGATAACGTGGGAAATACCGCCCACCTGGCTGTGCCGGCCTTTCGCTTTTAGAAAAGGCGATAGCAGGTACATGCACCCGTTCAATTTGCAAGCTTTCATGCAGGGCTGTTTTCATCGTGACAGGTATCACTTTGTTTTACTGAGCCCCGGCCGCATATTGGGACATGAGCAAGCGAGGGAAAAGCCAACCAATCGGGTACAGGAAGGGAAGTTTCCGTCTTCCGATTTCCGTGATTTTTCTTCTTTCCCTGATGCTCGGTTGCACGTTCAATGAGCCGCAATTGCCCACCTGGGTCACCGAAGTGCAGGTGCCACTGGAGCCGCAAAAATTTCTCGTCCAGGACCAGCTGGATTCCAGTGTGGTCACCATTCAGGGGGCGGACTCGCTACTGGCGCTCTCCATTGAAGGGGACATCGGGGAAGTGCGATTGGAGGAATCGCAACTGGCCTTTCCACCCCGGGACACCAGCCGTACGTTTACCCTGGACACACTCCGTTTCGATTCCCTGCAAGCCCTGAATACCGGTTTTCTTTCCTTGCGCCAGGTGGCCCCACAACTGGCGGCAGCAGTGGGCCAGAGCGTCCACCTGCCGGAAACCACTTTTGTGGTGGGTCCCGTGGTGGTGAACAGCAGCGATTTTAAAGCCCTCTTGGTGAAAGAGGGGCAGATACGTCTCAGCATTCTCAACGCCTTTCCCTTTACCCTGGGCCCAAACAACCAGAGCTCCCAGGGCCTGCACATTGCCCTGTACAACGACAGCACCGGGGAGTTGGTCAGTCAACTGTCCACCAACCAGCCGGTGCAGCCCGGGGAGACGGTGGTTTTAACCGACCAGATCCAACAACGCTGGGTTCGTTCGCCGCTGCGGGTGGTGGCGAGCCTGCCTCTGGCTCAGGCGGTTTCCTTTGCAGTGACAGATTCCCTGCTGGATGCCGCCGGCACCAGCGCGGTTCTGGAATTTCCCCATCTGCTGGCCACCGAGGCCCTGGCCCGGTTCCACCAGCAGCACTATCGCCGCAATTTGCGTTTCAGCCTGAAGGACCAGAAAGGCAATCGCCTTAAACAAGGAGAAATTGCCCGGGGCAATGTTCTGGTGACTTTTGCCAATCAATTCCCCCTCAGTGGCCAGTTTCGGGTGCACTTGCCGGAATTTCAGCAACCCGACGGACAGGCTTTGCAGGTCGATCTGGATTTTCTGGCCAATCAAACCGTTCAGGCCCCGCCGGTGCAAACCAACCATGTACAGATTGCTAATCGACAAACGCCGGGAGCTTTTCTGGATTCGGTACAGGCTACCGTGGAACTAATCACCCGGCGAACCAGCGGCTTTGTTCACTTGCGAGCCTCCGACCAGTTTCAGGTTCAGGTTCATACCGATTCCATCTTCTTCCGCTCCTTTTCCGGCTACCTGGCGGCGGACAGCATCGCCATTCCACGTTTCCAGCGCCAGGCATCCGTGGATTACAACGGTCTGGAAGATGGCATTCGCTTTGCCGGTGCCGAGCTGCTGGTGAAAATTTTCAACGAAGTACACATCGATCAGTTGCGCATCAAGCGGCTCAGCATTACCGGGCGTCATCGCAACAGTAGCGGGCAGGTGACCGCTTCAGCCCAGGTCCATATTGCCGACCAGGCCATTTTGCCCGGCGATCCGGGCAATCCGGTGCTGACCACCATTAGCTTCCCTACCCGGGAGGTGACCGACTTTTTAAACATTTTACCAACCGAGATCGAGGGCGTAGGCACCATCGCCTACCAGGGCAATGCCTCGGTGACGGTGGATGCCAGCCGGGTTCACGGCCGTTACAGCTTTTCCACACCGGTTCAGGTAAAAATAGACCGGCAGAACCGGATTGAAGGGGACATCCAGACCCTGGATGAGAGTAGCATCGATGCCGATATTCGCGAGGCGGCCCGGGACGACATTCGCGGCGCCCAACTGGCCCTGCAAATCACCAACCACACTCCCTTTTCAGGAACCATTACCATGCTGGTAACCACCGATCCGGCGCGCCTGCAGGGCGACTTCTACAACCTGAGCCGGTTGGATTCCACTCGGGAATTTGTTGAGGTTTTTCAGATCCCCTCGGCCAGTATCGACCCGGGATCCGGAACAGTGCGCGCTGCGGGGGAAACCATCAGTCAGATAGGACTTAATCGCAGTCAGATCCGGCTGTTCAGTCAGCCCCCGGTGTATGTGGGCTTTCTGGTCACCATCGACCCGACCGATGGCTTTGTAACCGTCCGCGGGAACGATTTTCTGGAACTGGCCGGCAAAACGGTGTTTCAGGTGAGGGTAAGTCAATGACAATCAAAAGGTTCTGCAGTGTTTACCGTTCCGGGTGGCTCCCCCCTCGTCCGCACTGTTACCTCTGGCTACTGTTGTTTTGCTGGACACCGTTCCTATTTGCGCAACTGGGCAACGACGCTCGCCGAGCCGGGATGGGCTTCAGCAATGCGGCGCATACCGACGGCCTGGAACAGGTGGGCTTGAATCCGGCCATGCTGGCCATGCCTTACCGTTACAATCTGGAGATCAACCTGCTCAGCGGCATGGCTGTTTTTAAAAACAATGCCTTCAACAAAGAACAATACGACCGGCTGTTTTCCTCCGGGGATTCACTGACCGATGTGGAAAAGGAAGAAATCATTCAGGCCGTTCCGGCCGGCGGCCTGCAGGGGAATGCTCTGGCTCAGATCAACACACTGGCCTTTTACACGCGCTATTTCAGTCTTTCCCTGCTGTTGATGGGTCAGGGCAATTTCACCCTCCCCCGGGATCTCATAGAACTGCCCCTGCGGGGTAATGTAGTGGAAGGAAGGACCTACCAAGTGGGGCATGTGGATGGAATCGGCTGGGCGGCGGCGGCGCTGGCCTTCAGCGTGGCCTTGCCGTTGGAGGGCCACGAAGGGGTTCTGGGGGTTCAGGCGGTGGGTCTCACCGCCAAGTACCTTTCCGGGCTGCGATACGGCGAGGTGCTGGAGGCGGAGGGTCAATTTCAAAATTTCGATGCCACCAATCCTTCGTTGCAGCTGGACGCCCACTATCGGGCACGCACGGCCGAAGGGGGA
>RFHE01000380.1 GCA_003696445.1 Calditrichota bacterium
GGTGCCGATTTTGCGTGCCGGGCTGGGCATGGTCAATGGCATCAAGCACATGATTCCCGAAGTGCGCGTGGGGATGCTGGGCATGTACCGGGATGAGGAGACGCTTCAGCCGGTTTATTACTACCAGAAATTTCCGCAGGGCATCGAGCAGATGGATGTGTTTTTGCTGGATCCGATGCTGGCCACCGGGGGCAGCTCGGCAGCGGCTGTGACCCGCCTGAAGGAGGCCGGATGCACGCGCCTGCGCATGGTGGCGATTTTGTGTGCTCCGGAAGGGGTGGAGGCCTTTTTCGCCCGGCATCCGGACGTGCCGGTCTACGCCGCCGGACTGGACCGCCAGCTCAACGAGCGCGGCTTTATTCTGCCCGGTCTGGGCGATGCCGGGGATCGCTACTTCGGCACCTGAATGTCGGTGGAAAAGCCGGGTTAAGAGGAGGCAGGGGAAAACCCCTGAACGCGGTTCCGCCCGGCCTTTTTGGCCGAATACATGGCCACATCGGCTGCCCGAATCAGGGCTCGGGCCGTTTTGCCATCCTGAGGAAAGGCGGCCACGCCGATGGAAACGGTTAGGTTCTGATGGGGCAGTTGCTTTTCGAACTCGAAAGGGGTCTGGGCCACGATGCGACGGATTTTTTCGGCCAGTTTCAGGGCGCCGGTCCGATCCAGCTCCGGACAGATCACCACAAACTCCTCGCCGCCATAGCGGGCCACAATATCGGTGCCCCGGGTGTTTTCCTGAAGCAGCTGGGCCAGCTTCTGTAGTATTTTGTTGCCCGCCGGATGGCCAAACGTGTCGTTGTAGGCCTTGAAAAAATCGATATCGATCATCAGCAGGGCCAACGGCGAATTGTGGCGCCGGCTGCGTTGCACCTCCCGCTCCAGTTGCAGCATCAGGTACCGAAAATTGTACAATCCGGTCAGTGGATCGGTAATGGCTTCGGTTTCGGCATGGATGAATAGCTGGCGCAGTTGAATGCGCAGCAACAGATTGTTGTAAATCAGGCTGGCGGTGCGCAACAGCATCTCCAACAATTGTACCGTGTGCTGGCGGGCTTTTTCGGGCACACTCTTCAAGTCGATGTAAAGAAAGCCGCCCGGCCGGAACATCTCCGGGGTTAAATACTGTTGCACATGGTCCCGCAATACCTCCTGGGTAATGGGCACCTCCTCTCCCAGCTGTTTGCCCATGATGCGCAGCATTTCTTGAACGGTTTCCGGATCGAGCAAATTCTCCGGTTTTTGATTGGGGATGCCCAGCATCCCGAAAATAAAAGGAAACGATTCGGTTTGCTTCAGTTGTTCCCGAATGGCAGTTTCGGCAATTTGCTCTGGTTTTTCGATGACCACCACCTGACTTTCTTGAAACAACTGTTCAAAGCGCTTTTCCTGATAGGGGATTTGCAATTTCTTGAGCACATGGGGGTCGATGCCGCAGAAATGGCGAGGCACCAGCTGGTTGTGTTCTGGGTCGATCTCAAGAAAAGCACAGCGGGAGATGGCGAAATTCTGGCAAATATTGTGGTACAGATCGGCCTTCAATTGTTCGGCTGAGTGGCACATTTGCAGGGCAAGCACGATGTGGTGCAAGCGTTCCAGCTTGGCATTGTAATCCTGAAGGGTCTGGGTCAATTCCTGCAGCAGTTGGTTGGAGCGCTGCAATTCTTCCACCTTATTGGTGAGCCGATCGACCAGGGTCTTTTCGTAGCGGCGGCGCACCAGTTCCTGGCTGGATGTGGGAATTTTCTCCCGCTTACCGGCCAGAAATTCCTGAATTTGTTCGGCAAAACGATCCCTATCGATGGGTTTCTGGATGAACCCGTCGCAGCCGGCAACCAGAAAGATTTGGCGGTTCTCCTCGCCTTTTAAGGCGGAGAGGGCCACCACGGTAATATTTTCCAGCGCCGGGGTATTCTTAATTTTAGTGGTTAGCTCGGTGCCGGAAATGTCGGGTAGGTTGATGTCCATCAGGATCAGGTCCGGTTGTTCCCTCCGGGCCATCTCTAGGCCCCTCAGGCCGTTTTCCGCTTCCAAAACCTGAAAACCGGCGCTTTCCAGAAGTTGTTTGACCAGCAAGCGAGATGCGCGGTCGTCCTCGATGTAAAGGATTTTTGCCCGTTTTAAACCCATGGATGTTGAAATGCCCCCGGGATCGTCTTTAATTGCCCCCAATATAGAATAAATCCTCCAATTTTGCAAAAATTATTCGGCTTGCCTGGCATAGCGGAACCCGGCCTTCCGGAGGAAAAAAATTGATTTGCCGGAATCAAAATTGATTTTCGCAATTATATTATTTGTTTAGTTAAAAACAGGAGCGGATACTGTGCGCGGAACCCGAGATTACGCGGCCTTGCAATCCGGGCCCATCGTGCCTCAGATGTTGAAGCTGGCGGCACCGATGATTGTCGCCTTTGCCTTTTCCACCAGTTACAATTTTGTAGATCGCTATTTTGTCTCCCGCCTGGGGGATCTGGCTACTGCCGCCGTGGGGATGGCTTTCCTGGTTCAACTGGTGTTGATCTCGCTGGGATCGGGCATCGGGGCCGGGATCAACTCCTTCATCAGCCGCAATCTGGGCGCCGGTAAAAAGGAGGAGGCGCTCAAGGCCACCATTCATGCTTGGCTGATGGCTATCGGGATCGGGGTGCTCTTCGGCGGCATCGGCCTGTTGATTCAAAGGCCCCTGTTCCACGCTCTGGGTGCCAGCGAACCGGTGCTGGCGCTGGTAACCAATTACCTGACCATCATTTTTCTTTTTGCCCCCCTCATTCTATTGCTGATGTTCACCAACAGTGTGTTCCAGGGCTGGGGCAATACGGTTTTTCCGATGATCTTCATGCTTACCGGCACCATCAGTAATCTGGTGCTGGACCCGCTCTTGATTTTTGGATTGGGCCCGTTTCCGCGTCTGGAAATGCAGGGGGCGGCGCTGGCCACAGGGCTGGGGCGGGTCCTCGCCCTGAGCATCGCCGTGGTGGTTCTGTTTCTGTATCACAAACC